>CAVCFM010000001.1:0-3963 GCA_963601305.1 bacterium
ATTCTGTTAAAACCAACCAACGATGTGGGCTCCCAGGTGATCGTAAACGGTGAGGTGCTCGGCACGATGAGCGCAAGAGATTATTTTGCATACAAAAAAAAGCTGGTGCCGGACATTTTAGCAGCATATCACAAACTCGAGGAGATGGCAGACATTATCGTCATTGAGGGGGCAGGAAGCCCGGCAGAGATTAACCTCAAGGAAAATGATATCGTGAATATGGGACTGGCAGAGATGTTGGATGCACCGGTACTCATTGTCGGGGATATTGACCGCGGCGGTGTTTTTGCACAGTTACTTGGAACTCACATGCTGCTGACCGATGCGGAGAAAGAGCGGGTCAAGGGCTTTATCATCAACAAATTCCGCGGGGATCTCTCAATCCTCACCCCGGGCATTGAGATGTTAGAGGAGCGCGGCGGTGTCCCGGTAGTCGGCGTGGTACCCTATATGAAGGTATCGTTGGAGGATGAGGACAGCCTTACAACGCGTTTTGACAATCAAAAAGTGGCAGCGGTGGATATTGCAGTTATCCGCTTTCCACGCATCTCTAATTTTACGGATTTCTCTGTGTTTGAACAGTTTTCCTGTGTCTCACTTCGCTATGTGGATGCACCGGAAAAACTGGGGAATCCGGCGATGATCATTCTGCCGGGAAGCAAGAACACCATCGAGGATTTAAAATGGATGCGCCAGAACGGATTGGAGGCGGCTATTTTAAAAAGACAGGGCGAGGCGCTTATCTTTGGAATCTGTGGCGGCTATCAGATGTTGGGAGAGATGATCGACGACCCGTATCAGGTAGAGACCGCAGGAAAAATCCGGGGTATGGGACTGCTGCCGGTTCAGACCTGCATGGGAACCGAAAAGACAAGAACGCGGGTGGCGGGAACGGTTCTGCCACAGGAGGGAACGTTAGAAGCACTTTCCGGTACTGCCATAAGCGGTTACGAGATCCATATGGGGCAGAGTGAGCAGACCGGACCGTGTGCAGCTTTTTGCCATATCCGGGATGAGGTGACCGGCGGGGAAAAAGCGGACGGAGCATATCAGGATGGCGTGTACGGCACCTATGTGCACGGCATTTTTGATGGGGACCATATGGCAGAGCGGATCGTGGATGCACTTTTGAAGAAAAAAGGAATTGCCATGGAACATGCGGATGGAATGGATTATGCGGCATTTAAGGAGACACAGTATCAGAAGCTGTCAGACACACTGCGGGAGTATCTGGATATGGAGCGCATTTACCAAATGTTAGAAGAAAGTGATAAAGCAGATTGTGCCGGATAACCGCAGAGTCATGGCAAAAAGGAGCAGAAGATGACAAGGGAAGCATTAGAGCATCTTAAGATAGAAAAAATCGATACAGCGATGTATGGGGAGATCAAAAAGCGCTGGGATATGGTGGCAAAACCGTTGGACAGTCTGGGCGTGTTTGAGGATATCCTCTCAAGGATTGGCGCCATTTTGGGCGATGTGAGTCTTGATATCCGAAAAAAAGCCGTTGTCGTGATGTGCGCGGACAATGGCATCGTCGAAGAACACATCAGCCAGTCCGGGCAGGAAGTGACTGCGGCAGTGGCGGCATCGATGGGCAGAGGGACAAGCTCTGTCTGCCAGATGGCAGCAGTGGCAGGAGCGGACGTCATACCGGTGGACATTGGCATTGCGACGGAAGAAAAGATTCCCGGCGTACTTGATCAAAAAGTGATGCGCGGCACGAGAAATTTTTTAAAGGAGCCGGCAATGACTGAGGAAGAAACCATGGCAGCCATTACCGTGGGGATTGAGCTGGTGGCATCGCTAAAAGAACAGGAATACCGCATGATAGGAACCGGCGAGATGGGCATCGGGAACACGACCACATCCGCGGCAGTGGCGGCGGCGTTGTTATCCTGTGAGCCGGAGGAGATTACCGGGAAAGGTGCGGGGTTAAGTGATGCGGGGCTACGGCACAAGACAGAGGTGATACGGCAGGCATTGGCGAAGTATCCGAAGGATGTGTCAGAACCGTTTGCCATTTTAAAGACATATGGCGGACTTGACATCGCAGGGCTGACCGGCGTTTTTATCGGAGGGGCGATTTACCGTATTCCGGTTGTGATCGACGGTGTGATAAGTGCGGTGGCTGCACTTTTGGCGGAGCGGCTCGTTCCGGGGAGCAGGGAGATCATGATCGCATCCCACAAGAGCAGAGAACCGGCAGCGGCAAGAATCTTAGAGGAACTGTCGGTGTGGCCGGTCATTGATGCCGGTCTTGCATTGGGAGAGGGCACCGGAGCCGTGATGATGTTTTCCCTCCTTGATATGGCGCGAAAAATCTATGGAGAGCAGACCACATTTGCAGACATTCATGTGACGCCGTATGTGCGGTTTGCAGGGACGGAGGAATTATGATAGTTGTCATGGGAGGCAGCGGCAGTGGAAAATCAGCCTACGCAGAGCAGCTTGTGATGAATCAGCCGGAGGAAAACCGGTATTATCTGGCAACGATGCGCATCTACGATGCCGAGGGAGAAAAAAAGGTCGCAAGACACCGCAGGATGCGGGCAGAAAAAGGATTTGCCACCATCGAGTGCCCAACGGACATCGCCAAAAATCTTCCGCCGGAAAAGGGAACGGTGCTTTTAGAATGTATGTCGAATCTGGTGGCAAACGAACTGTTCTCGGATGACATTCCGGTGGATGCTGCAAAAAGAAAAGCTGTGGTAGAAAAAGTGGTCAGTGAGGTCGCCCTGTTAAAACAGCATGTCACGGAACTTATCGTCGTCACCAACAACGTCTTTGAGGATGGCATCCGCTACGACGAGGGGACGATGGAGTATCTTAGGGCGCTTGGCGAGATTAATACAAGAATTTCGGCGATGGCAAAGGAAGTTATCGAAGTGGTGGTCGGGATTCCCATTCAGATAAAGGCAGAGCAAGGAGGTGTGGGAGGATGCGGGTCGTCCGGTCATTTTTTATAGCATTATCGCTCTATTCCAAGATACCGGTTCCGCAGTTTGTGTGGAACGAGGAGGATATGCAGTATTCGCTCTGCTTTTTTCCGTGGGTCGGAGCCGTTATCGGGCTTTGCCTGGCTGGCTGGTATGCCCTCTGTGAGCGCTTTGCGATTGGAACCCTCTGTTACGCGGCTGTGGGCTGTGCGATCCCGCTGGTGATTTCCGGCGGATTTCATGTGGACGGATTTATGGACACGATGGATGCGTTCCGTTCCTACCAGAGCAGAGAGCGCAAGTTAGAAATCTTAAAAGATTCCCATATCGGCGCATTTTCAGTCATCTGTCTGGCGCTTTACTATCTGCTGTACCTTGGTGCGTTTTCCGAGGTGACGGTCCAGCGAAATCTGTGGATCTTAGGCGCGGGATTTTTCTTAGCCCGGGCATTCAGCGGACTTGCTGTGGTGACTTTTCAGCCGGCAAAAAAAGACGGCATGCTCTGTCAGTTCGCAGACAGTGCCAACCGCAGAGCGGTCATTGTGACGCTGGTATTGCAGAGTGTCCTCTGCGCAGCGTTTATGCTTGCACTCTCACCGGTGACAGGAACTGTGGTGTGTGTGGCAGCGTTGCTTACATTTTTTTATTACCGGTGGCGCAGCTACCGCGAATTTGGCGGGATTACCGGCGATACGGCAGGATATTTTGTGACGCTCTGTGAGCTTGTCATGGCGGTGGCGACTGCCGTCTGCTGTGTGGGAATGAGAGGATTGTGATGGAATTATATATTGGCGGCTACGCCCAGGGAAAATTGCAATATGTCAGCAACAAATATGGGATACCGGCGGAGCGCATATCAGACGGCGCGGTTGAAGATTACCGGAAGATGGAAGGAAAGGTGATCTACGATCATTTTCATCTGTGGGTCAGACGCCTGATGGAACAGGGCGTGGATGTGGAGGCCGCGTTAGAAGAACTGCTCGCCGCACAGCCGGATGCGGTGATCATCAGCGACGAGATTGGA
>CAVCFM010000002.1:0-12125 GCA_963601305.1 bacterium
TCTGAAGCGCATTTCCCGCAAGGATCCTCGGAAAATGTTCACTCATGTATGCGCCTGTTGCCGGTGTGTAAGTCTGCTGCATCGCATGCTCGGAAAGGATGTTGCACACTTTGTTGAACTCCTCCGGGCTCTGGCTGCTCTTGTGCACCAACAGATAATACTTATGATTCTTCACGTTCTTATAGAGATCGTTCTCTCCTGTGTAAAATCCATCTAAAACCTGCGCCAGATGCGACACTTCTGACAGATTTCCAAAAACAAACAGCTTTGTAATGTCTACAAGTACATTTACCGGATTATCTTTTTTATTGTTATCCTCCGCGGGTACCATCTCGTCCCCGGACGACGCAAAGCCTTTGTTTCCTGCTGCTTCCTCTGCCGCTCTCTTGCGCTCTTCCTGAATCTTTCGGAATAAGCCAAGTATATCATCTGCACCCTCTGGCTGCGCCGGCACTCCATCCTGGGATATACTCTCGTAAATATCCTCCTCATCCGGCTCTGAAAACTTGGAAAAACGCGTATCAAGCTCCTCCGGATATTCTACCTTGGTGATAACTAAAATTATCGTGTCTGCCGACAAGGGTATCGCCTCTATCATAAGCGGAATATCATCCGCCTCAAATCCAAATTCGTATGCAGCCTGCTGCATCATATCCCGGAACAGAAGCTTCGCCTTCTCAGTTCCGTATGCCAGCTCGGAAAGCTTGATCTGGCGCTCTGCCAAATCTTCTCTCGTGAGCGTACAGCGAATCTGGTTGTCACTTACTTTTTCAATTTTCATACAATCACTTCCTTCATCCGGAAAACCTTGTAAACTGTAAACTTATTATAATCAAATGCAGTATTGCTGTAAAGTATACCTTTTTATTAAATCTTTGTAAACTCATCCATTCTTTGTCATATCGCACAATTTTTTGTAAATAATGCACAAATTTTTCAAAATATGTTGCAAAACTACATCTTTCGTGATATACCATATGCATGAGATGCGAAGCTGCCCTATCAGAAAGGAGCGGATTATCGCATAGAAGATTTATTACTGTTTGGCAAGTACCAAGTCGTTTCTACGCTCGGTTCCGGGAGCTTTAGCACCGTATATCTTGCCAGACATCTCAGGTTGAATGTTTATCGTGCCATTAAGTGTATCCCCAGAGACATGCCCGATAAGCTTTCTCTTTCTTTTGAAGCAGGGTTCCCCGCGGAAGCCTCTCTTCTGAAGAATCTCAATCATCCGGGAATTCCCATTATTTATGATATTGAAGAAGATGACACATACTACTATATCATTGAAGAATTTATCCGGGGTGAATCATTGGACACGTTTGTGCTCCATCAGGAAACCATTTCACAGGAACTGATCATTGAATTTTGCATCCAGCTTTGTGAGATTTTAGATTATCTGCATCACTATGCTCCATACCCTATCCTGTATCAGGATTTAAAACCCGAGCACATTATATTATGTGGAAATCAGTTAAAATTAATCGACTTTGGAATTGCTTCTTTTTTTACCGGTTCCGGCAAACATTTCCAAAAATTTGGAACAAAAGGATATGCGGCGCCGGAGGCCATTGCAGGTCTCCCCGTTGCTGCCGCGGCTGATATTTACAGTCTCGGCAAGGTTCTGGCATTTTTAACAGAACACGCTGCACCCGGGTGTTCCACGGTTCTTACCGAAATCATTGCACATGCAACAGCCGATAATCCGCGGGAGCGCTACCAGGACGCCTCGCAGATGAAGGCGGCTCTCTTGCATGTCAAAAGCAGTATCGGCAGACCATCTTCGCATCTCATTCGCAACATAGCCGTGGTCGGCAGCCAGCCCGGTGTCGGGTGTACGCATATCTCAATCTCGCTTGTCTCTACATTGAACAAGCTGCATCACCCCACGCTTTATCTGGCATGCGACCATTCCCGCACTTTGGAGACGTGCGCCGTGGCAAACCCCGCCTTAAAGGAGGTACAGGGGATTTACCGCTATGGTCACTTCCGGGGCATACCGTCTTACGGTGAAGGCATTGCCTTTTCCTATCCAAAAGATTTTTGTATTCTGAGCGATTACGGTACCGCTCTTCCCTACGGGGCAGAGCTTGCAGATGCAGACCTTATTCTGTTCGTCCTAAGCGGAAGCGACTGGGACATCGAATCTGCAATCGCTTCGGGCAGGCAGTTTCTTATGCTCCCACAGACCGTATTTATCTGCAATTTTGAAAATCAGGCGGCAGCCCGCCGGTGCGCCAAAAAGCTCGGCCGACCGGTATATTGCTTTCCTATCGACTGCAATCCCTACCATGTCACCGCCGAGAGGGAACGGCTGGTTCGCAATATGATACTTAAGAAAGGAGGTCCTTTACATTTTTGGTTTTGAGCGATCTGGAACAAAACTTCATACCACCATTGGAATTGTCGGCTGCGACCCGGGCATCGGTGTCACACATCTGGCAATAAGCCTCTGCAACTATTGTGCATCCAAGGAAAATCTGCGCTGTGCCTACCTGGAATTACACAGCCGCAATGAAGTTGCTGCCATTTTTGCAGACACCGCATCCACACCGCAGCAACCGCAGGAGGGAGCACGTCTTCGCTACACCTACCGCAATGTGGATTATTATCCACAGGTACTAAGCAGTGAGATTCCTTCCCTGCTCAATCTGGGCTATGACTATCTGATTTTTGATATGGGTTCCCTTGTTGAAGCCGACATCCCGGAATTTCTGCGCTGTGACCGCAAGCTGGTCTACGGCAGTCTCGCCTCATGGAAGGCGCCGCACTACGAAGCGTTTTTTCAACAATATGACACGTACACAAACCTTGGGGAAGGATTCTGTTATTTGCTACAGACGGGAGTCAACAAAACGCTTTCACAGTTTTCCAAAAAGCACCACATCCATCTGTGCACCGTTCCGTTCATCAATCATCCATTTCACATCAGCAGAGATTTATTTCCGTTTTTTACCACAATTTTGTCCGCCGGGGATCGGACCTATTCTATATCACGAATTTTGTAACCCGCGAATTACCTTTTGGTCTCATTCATTACGGAGGGATATCACATTGGATCAAGAATATATGCAGATGCTTTATTTGGAGCTTACTTCCTATGAAAATCAAGGCGTAACCCTCTGGTTGGAGGGATATCCCAGCAATCCAGAGAATGTTACCAGCAAACTCGCCGTAGGTGAGGACGGCGCATACATGCGCGACTATATTTTTGACGAGGGGGTGTTAAAGGAAGTCCATTTCGATAAAGTTGTAAAAAATTAATTTTTTGTTACCAGTATGAACACGGACGGCTGAGACCCTCAATGCCCAGCCACATGCGAATACTGTCAGTTCTGTTTTGATAAAAGATACAGGTGCAGCGGTCATACGCATTTGACCGCTGTTTTCCTTAAGAATCGATTAACATCTTTGATTTTACCCTTCTGTATGCTACAATATGCAGGTAAAGTTTTGACATAAGAAAGGGTTTTTTACATGAAGAAGAAGAATTTTGTTCCGGTTTTAGCGGCCATTGTTTTAATCATTGTAGTCGTCCTCTTTATGTTGCTCGGAAAATTAATTGAAAAATACACACCTTCCAAAGAGCATCAGGAATTGACGGATTACTATTCCATGACTTCCGACGACGAAGTTGCCATTATATTTAATAATGAAGTCCTCGATGTACATGGAAAAATGATCGATGGCAATGTCTATCTGGATTACGATACAGTGCACGACATGATCAACAGTCGTTTTTATTGGGATGCCAATGAGAACAAGCTGCTCTACACCACTGCCACGGATTTAGTCAGTGCAGATGCGGAGAGCACCTCGTATAACGTGACAAAGGATTCCCGTTCCCTTGACCATATCGTTGTCAAGGCGGATGCCAACACCGCTTACATCGCAGTGGATTTTGTAAAAATGTACTCAGACTTCTCCTACGAAGTCTACGATACACCGAACCGTATCATCATCACCAACTCCTGGGGTGATTACGACGTCGCTTCCGCGAAAAAAGCAACCGAAATCCGTTATCAGGGTGGCATCAAGAGTCCGATCCTCGCCGACATTGAAAAAGGGACTGAGCTCTCTGTTTTAGAAACCGGCGACAACTGGACCAAAGTATCCACCGCAGACGGAATCATCGGTTATATCCGCACCAAAGCACTTGGCACAACTTCCACTGCCACACGCACCAGCGATTATGTGGAAGAAGAATTTACCCATATTACCAAGGATTATGCGATTAATCTCGGCTGGCATCAGGTTACCAACCAGTCTGCCAACAGCGCGATCAGCAATATCCTGTCCAATTCCAAGGGTGTGAATGTCATCTCACCTACCTGGTTCTATCTGACAGATACCTCCGGCAATATCGGTTCTCTCGCAAGTTCCGATTATGTCACCTACTGTCATCAGAACGGCGTGGAAGTGTGGGCTCTCGTCAGCAACTTCGGTGCCAAAGACCAGGGCTTGGAAAGCCCGGATTTAACGGAGATTTTAACATACAGCTCCCGGCGTGAGAATCTGATCAACAATCTGATTTCCGCTGCCATTCAGTATAATTTAGACGGAATCAATGTGGATTTCGAATCGGTAGACCCTTCCGTGGGAGATGCCTATATTGAATTCATCAGAGAGTTATCCTTGAAATGCGCCAACAACGGTGTGGTATTGTCCGTGGACAATTACGCTCCAACTTCCTACACCGCATTCTATAACCGTGCGGAACAGGCTCTTTTTGCAGACTATGTCATCGTCATGGCTTACGACGAGCATTATGCCGGTTCTGAGGAAGCCGGCTCCGTAGCTTCCATCGGCTTTGTAAAGGATGCCGTTACCAACACACTCGCAGAAGTTCCGGCAAGCCAGCTGATTCTAGGTATGCCATTCTACACCCGCGTGTGGAGTGAGACACCGGATACTTCCGAGGGTACCGATAGTACGGAAACCGGCGATGATTCCGCAGACAGCTACCAGCTGTATACCTTAAGCAGCTACTCCGCTTCGATGCAGGAGGTTATCAATCTGATCAACGCCAACGGCGCTACACCGGTATGGTCAGATGACTGCGGTCAATACTATGTGGAGTACATCAACTCCGGTGTGACCTACAAAATCTGGATAGAGGATGCAACTTCTCTGGAGGAAAAGTTAAAAGTCTTACAGGAGAACAACTTAGCCGGCGGTGCATTCTGGAAGATGGGTCTTGAGACAAGCTCTGTATGGGATACCATCATAAAATACATCAACTAATCTCTCTGTTTTACAGCAGACATATTTCCCGGGTTTTCGGAATATCATTTGATAAACGAATTCCCGGGTTTTTTATATGAAGAAAAAAATTGAACTTTCCATGGCAATCTGTCTCATCATTTCTGCTTTCGTCCTTGCCAACCAAAGTGCCGTACTGGTTCAGAGTGAATATGCCGTCGCAGATACGGAAGAAGCCCCTTCTGCCTCTACCCAGACCTGCATTGTCGTAGATGCCGGTCACGGCGGAAGCGATCCCGGCAAGGTCGGCGTCAACAACGCACTGGAAAAGGACATCAATCTCTCCATCGCCTTAAAATTAAAAGAACTGCTCGAGACCCAAAATTTTACCGTCATCTTAACGCGTGACTCGGATGCTGGCTTATATGCCGACGACGCCACCAACAAAAAAGTTTCTGACATGCAAAACCGCTGTAAGATCATCACAGAAGCCAATCCCGCCTTTACCGTCAGCATCCACCAGAACAGCTACACAACCGCTGACATTAAGGGGGCACAGGTCTTTTACTACAGCCAGTCCGCCGACGGTGAAAAGCTCGCCAACAGTATTCAGGACAGTCTGATTGAACATGTGGACCCATCTAACACGCGCGTTGCCAAAGCCAACGACAGTTACTATCTGCTAAAAAAAACACCCACACCTACGGTAATCGTAGAGTGTGGGTTTCTGAGCAATCCAACAGAAGCCGATTTACTGCTTGAGGAGGAATATCAGGATACGCTCGCCGATGCGATCGCACTTGGCATCCGCTCCTACTTGTCCGATTAGAGCACATCCCGCATCTGGCGGATAAATTTCTCTGCAATCCGATACAATCGCACGGTCTGTACCTGATATTCCTCAGTATCTTCCGCGGTCTCCTCAGACTGTGCGTTAGCTCCGAATAATCCCGTTCCAAAATGCGCAAAGTCAAGGTCCGCTAAATATGCACAGTGCATATCTGCATTTTCCTCGCCTAGCTGCTCGGTAAGTTCACCGCTCTGACCTTCCAATAACGCTTTTGTCTCCTCGTTGTCTGTCGCGATAAATCCGCTGATGCCGTTTTCCTTCGCCTGGAAGGTTGCTGCAATCTTTCCTCGCAATTCGCTTTCCATCGTGATATCTACAACGCCCTTTTTGTCCACGCCGCGGACAATCTTCAGGGAAACATTTACCACGCCATCGCTGACCATAACCGGCACAGAGTACTGCTCTTCTTTTGCCATAATGCTGGTGACCTTAAGCTGTGCAGACAGCATACGCATTTCGCGGACATCAAGACTGGTCACGCCATCAGCATTTATCATACCCTTCATCACATCCTCTGCCAGTTCGCCAAGCCGCTCCTGCACTTCACCAAGCGCCTCCGGTGAAGACGCCGCATCACAGAAGTCATCCAGCAGCTGTTCTTTTGCATCGGAGAGATCATCTGCCGTGCCTCTGACGTTCTCCGCCTTTTTTCCGAATATCTGACGGAACATTCCGTTCCGGTTTTTCGCAAGTTCGTCCATCGCAAGTACATTTGCCATGGTATTCGGAATATCATATTTTTCAAGGACTTCATAGATATCCCTTGCAACATCCGCACTCTGCTCAAGCTGTGCTAACTGTTCCTTTGCATAGGTATAATCCAGCTCCGTCTCGTCTGTCTCGGCTTGCGCCAGCGCTGCACGGAACTGCTCCGGCGTCATATTTTCCCAGTCTGCCTCCTGCGACATCACCAGACGCAGTTTTTCCGGTGTCATATCTTCTGCCACATCCTTCAGGCAATTGGTCTGGTAGGACGCCTCAATCTGGTCTGTGATAGAAGTTCCCTGATATCCACCGCCCTCATTTTCTCCAAATGAGTTATCCACTGTGTACTCCATATTTCCACTGCGGTTTGCGGAACGGACTGCCATCATCAGGTTGCGCATCGTGATGTCTGCCCCCTGATTGACCAGCGCACCGATTGCCGCTCCGTCGGTCTGCTCGACCTGATGGATCAGGCGATAGGTTCCTATGTAAGTCGACCGCTCTTCCTCCGTGATGGCATTGTTCTGCTCTAATTTCCACAAAAATTCACTGAACTTGCGGTTATCCTGCGCGGATTCATTCTCAGAACCAATCTGCTCTGCCACCTGATTGAGCGTCGTAAAGTCCATATCAAGCGGGTTGATTCCCTGTTTGATCATCTCGGTCACGGTAGCCGGGGTCAGGTTGCGGAATACACGCTGGACTTCCTCATCTGCCTGCTTCATCATCGCAATGCTCTCTGCGTTGATATCGAGCTGGTTATATCCCAAGATGCGGACTGCCCTGCTGTTTTCTGCCGTAGCCTCCAGACCAAGGTCTGATAATATATCATCCACATTCTGGAATGCTTTCTGGATGGAATCTCCCAAATCTGCACGCGGCGCCGTCATCAACGTCTCGTAGCGCTCATTTGCCTGCTCAAAACGCTCCCTTAAGGCATTACCCGCCTTGTATGTCTCATCAATGGTCGCCGACTGCACTTCCCGCATGCCCAGCACATAAGCCGGCACGGTCTTTAATCCGCTGATTTTCTCTGTCGTCTCACGGAACACTGCAATATTTTCTTCTGAGCTGTCTGTCCCCTGCGCTCCAAGCAGTGCCCGGTAGTAGGAATTTTCCTGGTTTTTCAAATCCTCAACCAGCTTTTCCAACGGCTCCGTGTCAATGGAAATGCCCTGTCTCAATAATGAATAGTTTGCCTGCACCGTCATTAACAGACGTGTCTCCTCCAACTGCCGTCTTGCTGTCAACAGTGAGAGTCCGCGCTCTGTATAAACATTGTCGGCTCCGTCTGCCGCTGTCAGATCCGCATCCGACGCTTCTGTCGTGTCCGATCCCGCTGCGCCGGTCGCTGCTGTTCCTGCTGCACCCGCAGCCCCGGTCGCTGTATCTGCTGTCGTTGTCGCACTGGTTGCTGTGCCCTCCGTCGCTGCTGCCGCATCTGTTACACCAGTCGCTGTACCCTCCGCTGCCGCATCTGCCGCAGCCACGCCTGTTTCTGCCTCCTGCGCTCTTGCGGCAAGTGCATACTCCAGGTTTTGTACCGTCAGATCCATATCCCGCTCGATCAGGTATGTCAGTTCCTCATCCCCGGCCTCGTTTACAACATCAAATGCACGCTGCGCCTGTGCTGCCATGCTATAATCCGTGATTAGCAGTGCGTTTTCCGGCCGTTCTCCCTCTGAGACTGCCACCGCAATCTGCTCCATGACCTGCTCATTATCCATCGGAAGCTCTACACCTTTTAGCGCCTCCATGTATTTAAAATTCTCCTCCGTAAGAGGAATATCATTCTCGATCATCCACTGGCAGTCCGCTTTTGTCTGGTCGCACACCGGATATCCCGCCTGACGGATTACATTTTCCACCTGATCCGAAAAGTCTGAGATATCTACGCTTTCTCCTGTATTTCCCTGATACATCGCACTTCCGCTGAACTCGGCGCGGTAGAGATTCTCGATCGTAGGCTCAAGTCCGTTATCCAACATATACTTTATGGCACCGTCGCTGGGCGTCTTTAACGTGCCAGCCAGATTCATGGCTGTAAACGTATCGCGCACATTATCCTCTGTCACCGGTAGATCCCACTTGTGCAGATCAGACACGATCTGTGTCGCCAGCTCCACACTTCCGGTGATTGCCTGCAACTGCTCCATAGTAAGATCATCCCCGAAAAATGAGATGTCCACACCTGCCTTTGCAAGCTGTGCCTTAATCTTATCTGTCTCGGTCACAATGGTATGGGTATTGGTATCGTCCAGTGAAAAACCATCTTCCTCCATTTTGGCATAATCTTCGGGAGAAGTTGTGTTTGCCAGAACCGCCATCTGATTTTTTCGCTCTGTGGCATCCATTGCAGACGATTTCTCAATCTCTTCCGCCACATCCTGTTTTTCCTCACCTGTCGGCTTTGCATAAGTCGCATCCTTTACATTGACGGACTTTCCAGATTCCGAGGTCCCGGCAGTATTATTTACACCACTATTCGCAAAGTACTGCTCAGAAAAAGTAACCCGCCCCTCTTTTTCCTCCGGTCCGATATTCTGCTTTAATGTATCGATCAAACTTGCGTTTTGCTGTTCAACTCTCATCCGTGATTCTCCCTTGTCCTTTGAACCCTACAGGGGCACAACTTTCGTATTTTAACGTGATACGATATTTCCTATAGAGTAAAAAAATATATCAGACACTATGCCATGTCTGATATATTTATCGGTCAAAATATGTAATTCATTAATGTGTAAAACGAAATACCGCCACACCATAAGCGCTAAGCGGATATGCAATGGAATATTCCCTGCCGTCACATTCCTGATGCTTTGCCTTATAGCTCTGCGGGCGCTTTCTGCCCTCGCCGCCAAATTCCTCGGCGTCACTGTCTAATACCAGCCGGTAAGTCGTGTTCTCCGGAACACCGACACAGTAATCCGGCCGCTCCACCGGTGTAAAGCTGCATACAAACAACAGATTATTTTTCCGGTCCTTACTCTTTCTCACAAAGCTGAAAATGCTGCGGTCCGCATCATTGGCATTGATCCACTCAAATCCATCCCAGCTGCTGTCGAGCTCATACAGCGCCGGATTTTTCTGGTATAAATGCAACAGGCTGCGCACCCAGTTTTTCACATGCATGTGATCCGGGTTCTCCAGCAGATACCAGTCTAACTCCCGCTCCTCACTCCATTCCTGAAGCTGTGCAAACTCCTGTCCCATAAACAACAGCTTCTTGCCGGGATGCCCCATCATAAATGCATATCCAACCATGAGATTGCGGAACTTATCCACACCGAGCCCCGGCATCTTGTTGATCATCGAGCATTTCAGATGCACAACCTCATCGTGGGAAAGCACGAGAATATATTTTTCACTCTCATTATAGCTCATCGCAAAGGTCATCTTGTGATGATTATCCTTGCGGAAATACGGGTCGAGCTTCATATAGTCTAAAAAGTCATGCATCCATCCCATATTCCATTTGTAGCTGAAATTCAAGCCGTTCTCTTCCACCGGTCCGGTCACCTTCGGCCATGCGGTGGACTCCTCCGCGATCATCACCGCTCCCGGGTTGCGTCCCAGAATCAGGGTGTTGATATGCTTGAAAAATTCGATTGCCTCCAGGTTCTCGTTGCCGCCGTACTGATTGCGGACCCACTGACCTTCCTGCTTGCCGTAATCGAGATACAGCATAGATGCCACCGCGTCCACGCGCAGACCGTCAATGTGATAGTGCTCCACCCACAGCAGTGCACTGCCGATCAGGAAATTCTTGACTTCATTCTTACCGTAGTCGAAAATCTTGGTGCCCCAGTCCGGATGCTCACCCTTCCGCGGGTCTGCATACTCGTACAGACAGGTGCCGTCAAACTCGGCAAGTCCATGCGCATCCCGCGGGAAGTGTGCCGGTACCCAGTCTAAGATCACGCCGATTTTATGCTTATGGCACTCATTGATAAAATAGGCAAAATCCTCCGGCTTCCCATAGCGGGACGTCGGCGCATAATAGCCGGTTACCTGATATCCCCAGGAGCCGTCATACGGATACTCCGAAATCCCCATCAGTTCAATGTGGGTGTATCCCATATCCACCACGTAGGGAATCAGAGCCTTTGCCAGATCCCGGTACGAATAAAAGCCGTCGTCCTCTCTGCCCGGATGGCGCATCCAGGAACCCGGATGCACTTCATAGATCGCCATCGGCTGTGCGTAGACATCTTCCACTTCGCCGCGCCGCTTCATCCAGCTCTCATCACTCCATTTGAAGTGGTCGATATCAGCCACTGCCGATGCTGTCCCCGGCCGCAGTTCCGCATAATTGGCATAGGGGTCTGCCTTGTACAGCCGCTTTCCATCCTTCGTCTCAATCAGGTACTTATAGAGCGCGCCCTCTTCCACACCCGGAATAAAAAGCTCAAAGATGCCCATGGTCTCCGGCTTTACCACTTCCATCCGGTGTGCTGTCTCGCTCCATCCGTTAAAGCTGCCAATGACCCAGACTTTGTCGGCGTTTGGCGCCCACAAGTCAAAACATACACCCCGGACACCGTTTTCCTCCGTAATATGCGCACCCAGCTTGCGATAAATCTCATAGTGTGTTGCCTGCCCAAATAAGTAACGATCCAACTCTGAAAATCTTGCCATACCCACATTACCCCTTTTTGTATTATTTAAAACCCAAAATCCTTTTCGTGAAGGATTACATAATCATCATCATCATATCTGCGGGACGTGATAATACTAAACGCTTTCTTGAGACCTCCCCGCTCTGCCCTGGCAATGGCATCGTCAACGATCTCCTTCACCTCGGTAAGCGTTGTCGCCTGGTCAAGCTTCTGAATATTGCTGATGCTGTTGTATAACGCCAGTACGCCCATCTCGTCAATCGTGTATCCCAATTCGTTTGCGTAAGATTTGGCAAAAGCCACCAGCTCATCGCTGGTAAAAATCGGAATATTGATCTTCTCCGAGAAACGTGATGCAAATCCGGCATCCTTGCCAAGCGCTTTCTCGATTCCCCGGTGTGTATCTTCTATGATCACAAAGATTCCGCTGGTATCCTCTGCCATGCACTTGGACAATGTCTCCGCTGTATTCTTGGAAATTCCGCCTGCCCGCTCAATGATCAGACAGCCGCCTGATACCTTTTTTAACAGTGTCGGAATATCCTTCTGGTTCAGTGCCGTCGCCTCAATCTTACCGACTGGTCCCTTCGGCTTGCCGGTCTCCCTCTGCAATGCTTTTATCACGCTGGTTGCCAGCACTGTCTTGCCGCTGCCTTGTCCGCCCTGAATTATCATATTGCCGGTAGCTGCGCCGCCACCTGCCTCAAGCCGCTGCATCGCACCGGTCAATGCCTGGCACAGCTGATGTT
>CAVCFM010000003.1:0-827 GCA_963601305.1 bacterium
ATGTACAATGTGGGCAAGGCTTATCGGGAAAAAGCAATTAATTTGTTTGAGATAAGCCCCGGAAAGTGGGAAAAAGTCATTGATGCGATGATGCATCATCTGGTATTCCGCTATGGAAGAGAAGAGGTCAACCAATGGAGAATGGAATTGTGGTTCGACGAGGGAGAGTGGGATAAAGCGGACTCTTACAGCTCCTATTTTCAAATGTTTGATATTTTGTGCAAGGTTGTCAAAGGATACTGTGAAAATCTTGAAATCGGCGGGTGCGGTATACGTATGGATTTTAATGAAGAGAGCAGAAAGCTTTTTATCCGGGAGTGGATGAAACAGGAGTACAAGCCGGAATATATCTCAGTGGGGCAGTTTGCATACGACAGGGGAGAGGAAAAGCAGGACAGATATTCGAAGAGAAGTACAGATAATGAATGTGTAAAACATCGGATCCTCCATGAGCGGGCGCTGATTGACCAGGCAGCCGGAACACACATGAAGCTGTATGTATCAGAATGGAACCTGACTGCATCTTCCAGAAATTATATGAACGATACCTGTTTTAAAGGGGCTTATATTATTAAAAATATCTTGGATTTATATGGGCTGGCAGACGATGTCGGATATTTTATAGGAAGTGACAGAATTAATGAATACTATGATACGAACCAGCTCCTTTATGGAGGAACAGGACTGGTCTCCAGAGATGGTATTTTAAAACCGGCGGGATTTGCGTATGAGTTTCTGAAACGGCTGTATCCGTATTTTGTCGGGAAAAGTGAAAATTATCTTATCACGACAGATCAGCATGGAAATTACGGGATTGTATGTCACAA
>CAVCFM010000003.1:837-3731 GCA_963601305.1 bacterium
CGGATACAATTATTTTTATACATTGGAGGATGAGGTCGCAAAGGAGCGTATGTGGAGATATTTTGAGAACCGGGATCATCTGGATGCGGAGATAGAATTAAAGGGTGTCACAGATGGTCTGTATCAGGTTAAATATTACTGCATTAACGAAAAGTGCGGCAGTGTTTTAAATATCTGGGAAGATATGGGGTTTGAAAAAGAACTTTCCAGAAACGATATCAAATATTTCAGAAGAGTGTGTGAACCGAAACTGACAATTCAAAAGTGCAGGGCGGAAAACGGAATGTTGCGGCTGCATCTGAATTTGATGGAGAATGAGATTGGATTTATGAAGGTGAGACTGATCACGAACTGATATTTCAGGAACAGATACATTTTTAGAACTTGCATTGTCTGCAAGTGAATAGAACACAGGAGGTAGAAGAAAGATGGGTAAAATTGTCCGGACAACAAAGGGATTTATTGAGGGAGTTCCCTGCGATGGATATATTGTTTATAAGGGAATTCCATATGCCAAGCCACCAATTGGAAATCTTCGTTGGAAGGCACCACAGGAACTGGAACCATGGGAGGGAGTTTATCGGGCTGATAAATTTCAGAAAATCGCTGTGCAGGATCTGCCGGACCCGGATCATCCGATTATGGGAAGATTTAATAAAGAATTTTATGCAAACCCGGAATATGTGCCAGAGATGAGTGAGGACTGTCTTTATCTGAATATCTGGGCACCGGAACATAGTGAAGATAAAAAACTGCCGGTAGCATTCTGGATTCATGGCGGCGGATTTAGCGGAGGATACAGCAGTGAAATTGAGTTTGATGGTGCGGCTTACTGCAAAAAGGGTGTAATTTTGGTAACTGTGGAGTACCGTTGTAATATTTTTGGCTTTTTGGCACATCCATGGCTAGATCAGGAAAATGACAGACATATATCTGGAAATTATGGGATTTTAGACCAGATAGCAGCATTAAACTGGGTGTCAGATAATATAGCGGCTTTTGGGGGAGACCCGTCCAATATCACTGTGTTTGGTCAGTCTGCAGGAAGCATGAGCACTCAGACACTCGTATCCAGCGAATTGACAGAGGGGAAAATTGCAAAAGCAATTATGCAAAGTGGAATCTCCTGTGAGGTGGGTGTAGACCAGACACCGACCTTAAGCGAGGAGGAAGAGTATGGAAAAATATTTGTGGAAGAATGCGCCGGAGCAGAGAATATACAGCAGCTTCGTGCCATGACTACGGAAGAATTAAGTGCGGCCCGGAGAATTTTTGACGGTAAGATGTGGGAGAGTGGTGCAGGGCTTGTGCTGGTGCCAAATGTTGATAACTATGTGTTGAGGGACAATGTAAAAGAAGTATATAAGGCAGGAAAAATGCGCCGGATCCCGTATATGACAGGAACCGTTATCGATGACCTGATGGCAAGACCGCAGGAAGTAAAGGATAAGACACCGGGGCTGTTAATGGAACAGTGTAGACAATGGAGCTTGAAGTGTCAGGAGATTTTTGACGGCCCGGCATATGTTTATTTTTTTGCACATGAACTTCCGGGAGATGACTGGGGAGCATTTCATTCTTCCGAACTTTGGTATATGTTCGGAACGCTAAAGCGATGCTGGCGTCCAATGACTGCGGAGGATTATGAACTGAGTGAGGAAATGGTAACTTACTGGACGAATTTCATGAAAAACGGACAGCCGGGAGGGGCAGATGTCAAAGCATGGGAGCCATACTCTAAGGAAAATCCTTACATTAAAGTTCTTCAGAGGACAAAAACTATACATTAGATTTTGACCTTCTGTTTTCGGAGGACATGCAACAATGTCAAATACTAGATAAGATTTGATTAACTAACAAGATGTTCTCCATATGAGAAAAAAATATAATAACCATATAAAAAGACAGTGTTGAAATACATATCAATAACGGAGGACAAAAAGATGAAATTAGGTTTTGTAAGTGCAATTTTAGACCAGAGTAATTATGAAGAAATGATGGATACGGCGGCAGAGTTAGGATTTCAATGTGTGGAAGTAGCCTGCTGGCCACAGGGAAAGGCAGAGAGACGATATGCCGGCGTAAGTCACATTGACGCAGAGCGTGTGTTGGAGGATGACATTTATGCAAAACACATTATAGACTACAGCAGGGAAAAGGGTGTCGAGATTTCTTCACTGGCTTACTATCCAAATACCATGGACGCAAATCCGGCAAAGAGAGCAGCAGCTGTAGAGCATTTAAAGAACTTGATCAAAGCCAGCGCAAAATTGGGCGTTGGAATGGTTACAACTTTTATCGGAAGAGACCAGAATAAAACAGTCGAAGAGAATCTGGAACTTGTAAAAGAAATCTGGCCGTCTATCATAAAAGTGGCAGAGGAGAATGAGGTCAGGATTGGTATTGAAAACTGTCCGATGCTGTTTGGACCGGATCAGTGGCCAGGAGGACAGAATCTTATGACGACACCGGCTATCTGGAAAAAAGTCTTTGAGATCCTTCCGAGCGAAAATCTTGGTATCAATTATGATCCATCCCATTTTGTATGGCAGATGATTGATTATATCAAACCTATTTATGAATTCAAAGATAAGATTTTCCATGTACATTACAAGGATATCAAAGTATTCGAAGACCGCCTGAACCAGGTCGGGATTATGGCTTATCCATTGGAGTTCATGTCTCCGAAACTTCCGGGGCTTGGAGATGTTGACTGGGGTAAATATGTATCTGCATTGACAGATATCGGATACGACGGATACACCTGTATCGAAGTGGAAGATAAAGCATTCGAGGGAAGCAAAGAGAAAGTACTTGACAGCCTGAAATTAAGCAAGAGATATATGGAGCAGTTTGTAAGATGATACGTGTAACAGTATGGTATGAGTATACAC
>CAVCFM010000004.1:0-3053 GCA_963601305.1 bacterium
CGAATATTTGCTCTGGGCTGTCTCACCAGTTGTGGTCTGATCCGCACTCTGCGCCGCAAGCGTCGCTCCAAACGGCTGGGGAATACCAAACGGGCTCTCCAACGCAACCGGGCACACCAGACGGAACAGTACCACCATCCACAACACATACGAAAAAATCTTAGGCGCACGCCGAAGCAAAAGCCTGATCAGAAGCACCGCCACAATCACCACACTGGCTGTCATGCTCATCTGAACCATTGTTTCAAAAAATGTGTCCATGGCTACTCCTCCTCGTACTGTTCGATCAGCTGTTTCAGTTCTTCCGCCTGCTTCTTGCTCAGCTTTCTGCCACCCATAAACGCGGTTAGAAATCCCGGCAGAGAGCCTGCAAACGCATCCTCCACAAACTCTGTGCTCTGGCGCTGCATGAACTCTTCCCGGGAAATTTTGGACGTCACGATACTGTCCGTATTATCAAAAATTCCTCTCTGACACAATTTCCGGAGCACGGTGTACACAGTGGACTTTTTCCATCCCATCTCCCGCTCACATACTTTTACCAGCTCTCCCGACGCAATCGGTTCCTTATCCCAGATAATGTCTGCAAACTTTGCGTCTGCATCTCCAAGTTGATATTTCAACATAAAAAAGCACCTCGTCATTCTGGTTTATACTCTATAAACCTTTTGTTTTAGTTTATAGCATATAAACCAGAATGTCAAGCGTGCTTTCTTATCCCGGCAACTACCAGCCTCTTACCCTGGCAACTGTCCACATCTTATCCCACTAACTGACCACATTTTACCCCAGCAACTGCCCGATATCATCGCCCTTGGCGAAGAAAAACTCACTATACTCATCCGAATCCGCTATTTGCAAAAGTTCCTTCATGTCCCACATCACTTCCATCGCCTCGAACTCTGCCCGTGTCACCCAGAAGACGCGCCCCTCTGCCGATGATTTTAACTCACCGTGGAATTGATCTGTTTTATATAGTGCCACCAAATATCTTGTACCATCTTCGTTGATCCAGTCCTTAAACCCGCATGGTATCGGCTTTTCTATGGTAAGACCGGTCTCCTCCTGCATCTCCCGCACGACAGCCTCTAACATCGACTCGCCTTCCTCGACATGACCGCCGGGGAAAACAATTCCCTTTTTTCCGTTCCAGATTTTCTCTTCCACAAGGATTTTATCCTCCTGATATATCACACATAAATTCGTCAACTCTACCAGTGTTCTTCTGTCCATTTTCTTTCCTCTCATCCCAGTTTCTTGTCGTGTAGCCGGATTTGGGCTTGCGTAGATGCCCTTACATTTACCTTGCCCCTATACTCTCCAGTGCTTCCTCCTTAGAATAATAATCGCTGTTAAAAAATTTCATATACAGCGGTTCGCCCTCTCCCTTTGTGAAAAACAAAACCCAGTAATCCGACATGCCCGACTCGCCTGCTTCCAGAATATCTGTCTCCGACGCAGTCACAAGGTCCATCTCGTACCGATACAGACAGCCCGAGTATTCCCCTGCGGTAAATGTTTGTACCTTTTCACATCCCATATGATTATCCGTATAATCATATGCGGTGAGTTTTCCGTTTTCAAAGGTTTCAAGATCCGCATACCCTGCATCACTGCAAACACCCACTCCACCTAAGGAATACCACGCATCCGGCGCCCAGTCTCCATGTGCAGGCTCCTGATACGAGCTGTTTTCAAACAGGCTGCCCGCAAAATTCAAAAATAGATCCACGCGATAATTTCCCAATGCAACGTTTCCGGTCAGTTTACTGCTGTTATAATTTCCCTGCGCAAGTTCCTGAGGCAGTTCGTATTTTCTCAGCAAAAATTCTTCGATATCCGGTTCATCCACGGTATCTTCGTCATTGTACAGCGTGATCCCATCCCCGGTTGCCACATCCAAAAGTAAGATATCCTCTACACTGTCCGCTTCTTTTCCATATTCCCCGGCAGTATCTTTTGGCCAATAATACACCTGCAATTCATATGTTTTATCATCGTATGTAAGCATTCCCCTTAAAAGCCCGGTCAGGGAATCTTCATGAAATGCTTCGTCCTCGTCCAGGTTTCCATAGGTTCGCCATGGATCTATGCCACCCGATTTCTGATTGCTGTTCCAATCCTCCGCAGTTACTGCCTGTACTAACGCTTGCATTGTCAGTTCTGACTGCGCATCTTCTATGTCCGTCTGTGTGCCTCCTGTGCCAACCCAGCCTTCTACGCCGTCCTGCGCTTCTTCTGTGGCTGCCTGTAATTCTGTGCCCGGTTGCGTTTCTTCTGTGCCCGCCTCAGCTATTAGTTCCTGCTTGGGGTTTGTCATGAAAAAAACTGCTACCACAATGCCTGTCACTGCGGTCACTCCTATAATCCAGAATGTAGGTTTCTTGTAGTTCAAAACAGATTTTATTCTCTGTTTTACGCCCACTTCTCCAAATGCCAGCGGGCAGACGGTCACCTTTTTCTGAGGTTCGCTAAAGGAAAGTAACACTTTGGAGTATACTTTTTTCTGCTCCATGCTCAGATCCCGGATAACTTTTTCATCGCATGCCAGCTCGATATCCCTGCACAAAAGTATGTAAGCCAGCCAGCAGAACGGATTAAACCAGTAAACCGTAAGCAGCAGAAATCCCAGCGGTTTCCATATATAATCTTTTCGTTTCAGATGTGCCCGTTCATGCATGATCACATTTTCTGCCTGCTCCTCACTGATTCTCGATGGCAGATAAATCCTTGGTCTGATCACTCCCAAAATAAACGGAGCGTCAATGCCGTCACATATCCATACATTGTCATGCAAATTGATAGAAAACCTTACACGCCGCCAAACCTTAAGATAACTTAGCACCGCATACAATGCCAGCGCAGCCATACCGGCAATCCATATCCCCGAGAACACAGAAACCGGAGTTGGCGTTACTTTTTGCACCGGAACTGCCGCGCTCCCGCCATAATTTTTTTCTATATAGCGATTTACCGGCTCATCAATTGCCGTAACACCAGATGCCACCGTCGTCCTTCCGGCATTGGTGTCCGCACTGATGACGTTTGCATTT
>CAVCFM010000005.1:0-4378 GCA_963601305.1 bacterium
GGTCACCTGTGTCAAGCTGGTGGAAAATGCTTACGGGATCGGGGAGCGCTTAGAGGAATTAAAGCACGAGACATTCGAAAAATGAGATGCCTTCACTGTGGGTGAGGTGTTTAATATGCACGAGGAGGAATTACAGGAATTCATCGGGGAAGACGGACATTTTTCTTCGATGTTTGACTTCTCGGCACACTCGCTGACCTTCGGGGAAAAGGGCTGGTATGATGCGAAGCCGCTGACTTTTAAGGCATGGCGGAAGGCGCTGTTTGACTCGCAGCTCGAGTTGCAGCAGATTAATGCCTTCGGCTCCAATATCATTGAAAACCACGATGAACCCCGTGGCGCAAGCCATTATCTGCCGGAATATGCGCAGAATGAGGCGGGCAAAAAGGCGCTTGCCACGACGACAAATCTGTTTCGCGGGCTGCCGTTCCTCTATCAGGGACAGGAAATCGGCATGACGAATGTGGTTCGCCATGATATCTCGGAATACGACGACATCAGCACCAAGGACAATTACCGCATTGCCATCGAGGCAGGACTTACCGAGGAGCAGGCGATGAAAGTCTGTTATGAAAACAGCAGGGACAATGCGAGAACACCGATGCAGTGGAACGCCGGGAAAAATGGAGGATTCACCACCGGAACTCCGTGGCTTGCCATGAACCCGAACTATACGAAGATAAACGTGGCAGAGCAGGACAACCGGGCAGACTCGGTGCTGGCTTACTATCGGAGACTGCTGGCGCTGCGCAAATCAGAGGCATATGTGGAGACCTTTACCTACGGAACGTTCGCACCGGCATACGAAGACAGGGACGGTGTCATGGCGTACACCCGCACGGCGGAGGATAACAGCCAGAAGATACTAGTGGCGGCAAATTATGACAGAGAGACGGCAGAACTGCCGCTTGAGAAAACGCCAAAAGAAGTGCTGATAACCAATATGGATACAGAGCAGGAAGTCATGGCACGGATCCGGGAGACAGGAACACTGACCCTCCGGAGCTGTGAGACGGCAGTACTGTTATTGTAAAAGAAAAATGCGGCAATGCGGTAAGATAGCGTTGCCGCATTTGATATATTGTGATAAATTTAATTGTGTAATTACAGAGGAATTAAGGAGGAACAACGGCAATGGCAAACGAGGAGTATAACTGTTTAAAATTATCCAACCAGTTGTGTTTTCCACTATACGCATGCGCGAAGGAAATCGTCCGCAGATATAAGCCATATCTGGATGAATTGGATCTGACATATACACAATATATTGCAATGATGGTTTTATGGGAAAAAAAGGAGATGAACGTCAAGGAGCTTGGCGAGTGCATTTATCTGGACTCCGGAACACTGACACCTCTGCTTAAAAAACTGGAGGCGAAGGGATATGTGGAGCGTCACCGCTCGAAGGAGGATGAGAGAAATCTGATCATCCGCATTACGGAGACGGGCGAGGCACTGCGCACACGGGCGGTATCTGTGCCACAGAAGATGCAGGGATGTGTGAACCTGTCAAAGGAGGAGGCAGGGGAATTATACCGGCTTTTATACAAGGTGCTGCAGGGGATGTAAAATGCCTCATTCGGGGCGAGGAGGAAATGTTTGTGAAGGATGTAATCTTGATTGGCATATTGGCAGCGGGGATTTGTGTCGTTGTGGTGGTAGTCTGCGCGATTTTGGTAGCCCGGGCGAACCGGGAGCGGGATGCGGCAAAGCAGGAAGTCTCCGATGCAAAAACAGAATTTTTGTCGCGTGTCAGCAATGAGATCAAGACGCCGATGAATGTGATCATTGGGACTGTGACGCTTGGAATGGAGGAGAGCGACAATCCCGAGAAGGTGAGGCAGCGCCTGCAGGAGATTGACGCGGCAGGACGTGTGCTGATGACGATGATTGGCGATCTGGTGGATGCGTCCAAAATCGAGATGGGACGGTTCCGTCTTCATCCGAAGTCCTATGCATTCCAGGATTTCCTGGATGCGATGCGCGGAATGATGGAGTCCATGTGCGAGAAAAGGAAGATACATTTTGTCATGCCGGAGGTGGACATCAACATCAATATCATGGCGGACCCGATGCGCTTTGAGCAGCTCTTTGTCAATCTGCTCACCAATGCGGTCAAGTTTACGCCGGAGGGCGGAACCGTGACATTTCGGGTGTGCAATTATGGGATACATAACAACCGGTTTGCAGCGGATTATATCATTGCAGACACCGGGATTGGCATGAGCAAGGAGTTTCAGGACGTGCTGTTTGAGCCGTTTACGCAGGAGATCAGCACAAAGGCAGAAAAGCATAACGGTGCGGGACTTGGTCTTGCAATCGTGCACAATATTACAGAACAGATGGGGGGAACAATTGAGGTGGAAAGTGGAACTGGATGCGGGACGACCGTAAAAGTGCGGCTGGATGTGGAGCTTGCCGATGTGCAGCCGGAGAAGAAGGTCGAAGCTCTTCCGGAGGATGAGATATTGCGGACACTTGGCGGCAAGCGGGTGCTGCTCGTGGAGGATCATCCGATGAATATCGAGGTCGCAAGGCATATTTTAGAGAAGCAGCATATGGAAGTCGTGTGTGCAGAGAACGGAAAAGTGGCGCTGGAATTATATACCGGGCATGAGCCGGGCTATTTTGATGTCGTGCTGATGGATGTATATATGCCGGTTATGGACGGGCTAGAGACTTCACGTCAGATCCGGAAAACGAAGCAGGCAGACGCCAGAGTGATCCCGATCATCGCCATGAGCGCCAGCGATTCCTATGAGGATATTGTGGCGTGCAAAGAGGCGGGAATGGATGCGCATATTGCAAAGCCGGTAGAGCCGCAGAAACTGTACCAGATATTGTGCGAATATTTAGAGGCGCTCGAGTAGGGCAGTCCGATCATTTGTATAAAATTTTACATGAAAAACTGAAAATATAATATTTTGCATGAGGGCAATCCGCCCTACAATAAAAGAAAGACCGGGGCAGCCTGCGCAAGTGTGCGGCAAGCGCACACTTTGTTGGATGGACGCCCTTAAAAGATGGGAAGAGGAGAGCGGATGATGCTGACATGGAAAATATTAGATGAAAAGGGACATACCAGATATGTGGCTCACGGAGAGCGTGAGGTGGGGCTGGTGTGTACGGCGGCGTACCAGCCGGGAGATCGGATCGTACTGGAGATCGGGGAGCAGCCATGTTACCTGTGGGTGCAGCTGGATGAATGTCTCGGCGGTTCGCTGCTATATATGACTGGCAATCTGGACTATGACGTGCCCTTTGGCGAGAAAAAAATCTGCTATTCCCCGAATTCATTTGCGGGGGAACGTCATTATCTCTATGCGCGTCTGGCGACGGAGGAGGAGATACACGGTTACCGCAATCTGGCGTTAAATGTCAACGACCAGCACAAGGACTGTGGCTGCTATCCGCATGCGACAGCTAATGTGGAGACCAGAGGGGAGTCTGTCTTTGCAGCGCGCAATGCCATTGACGGTGTGACGGAGAACCATTCCCACGGGGAGTGGCCTTATGCATCGTGGGGGATCAACCGCCGCGAGGATGCCTGCCTGAAACTGGATTTTGGGCGGACGGTGGAGACGGACCGGATTGTCATCTATGAGCGGGCGGATTTTCCCCATGACAACTGGTGGAAGCAGATTACCATCCGTTTTTCCGATGGGGAGTGTATGATCTGCGATCTGATAAAAACAGATGCGGGGCAGGAAATCTGTTTTGAAAAAAAGCAGATATCCTGGCTTCAATTGGAAAATCTGATAAAATCAGACGAGCCATCCCCGTTTCCGGCACTGACCCAGATACAGGTCTTTGGAAGGGATGTGTGAGTCATGGCAGAAAAAATGGATGCGGCATGGATCTGCCCGGAAGAATTTTTGCGGGAACCCATCGACATTTTTGGCAAAGAACTGGAACGGAAAAATGCAGCATATGCCCACCCGGACAATCTGGTCAACTACCATATGCTGGTGCGGAAATGCTTTGAGATGAATGCGGCGGATGCGCCGCTTTTTCTGGAGATTACGGCGGATGATTATTACAAGGTCTATGTGAACGGCACATTTGTGGGACAGGGACCGGCACCGGGATATCACTGGAACTATTACTATAACCGTTATGACATCAGCGCATATCTCACGCCGGGGGAAAATGTGATCGCGGTGGACGTATGGTATCAGGGGCTGATAAACCGCGTGTTTAACAGTGGTGATCTGCGTGCCGGAATGTGGGCAGTGCTTTGCGATGGGGATGACCATGTGTGGTTTGGCACGGATGCGAGCTGGAAGTATCTGCGGGGAGAAGAATACGTGGCAGGGGAACGCCTGGGCTATGACACGGGATTCCTTGAGCAGATAGACGGAAGAAAATGTAAGCGCGG
>CAVCFM010000006.1:0-4309 GCA_963601305.1 bacterium
GTAACATGAAATCCGTATTTATCTCTCAATTCTTTCCTCAATCCCCGCATCAGATTAAAATTCTGTTGCCAACTCTCAGCAGGCATGTACAAACTCGTTAATACAAAATGGTCAGATGACGCCGTTGTCACTCCATCATCACCAGTCTCATCAAAATATGCTATGTATGTATTCATTCATTTCCCCGTTTTTCTTGTATCTGGCATCTGCTGGTTTTTGTACTGTCGAAGGATAATCAAATTTTAGCGGGGTCATTTTTTAATCGGGACGATCCGTAGGTTCTCTACAAATCGTAAGACAGGGGCTGTAAAAACTCCCCTAACAGAATTTACATTTATAGTATCACTACTTTGATTTTATGTCAAATATCTAACGAATTATATTGCCATAAAATCTTTACGCTTCCTTTAAAAACTTTTTCTTATAGGCCGTGCACACGATCACTGCTATCACTGTGGCAATTGCCACTCCCGCCAGCACATCCGTCGGATAGTGCACTCCCACATAAAGTCTCGACAATGCGATCAACGTCGCCAGTATAATTGCCGGAATTCCATATTTTCTTGGACATACCAGCAATATCACGACCGCCACGGCAAACGAACTTCCGCTGTGCCCGGACGGGAAAGAAAAATCACTCTGCGCCTCAATAATCCGGTTTAGCCCTGCAATCGCCTCATAGGGTCTGGTTCGAGCCACCAGATTTTTTAACAAAATATTATTCACCAGGTAATTGCATGCCAGTGAAATTGCCATCAATATTCCCGGTGTCCGCGTCTTTTTCCATAACAGGCACGCAATGGTAAGAATGATCCAAAATGCGCCGTGGTCGCCTAAGTGTGTGATAAATGTCACGATCGGGGTCCATGCGTCATTTCTGACATTTTCCTGAATCCATAATAAAAACGATGCTTCCCAACTCATAAAATACTCCTCTGTCTGTAAAATAGTAGTATGATTATAGCATGCGTTCTGTAAATTGTCACTGCGTCCCTGTCAAAACTTTATTCAAAATATCTGCAAGCGGAACCATCGCATTCATCGCCTCCTGCACCGTGTTTGTCTGGGCGCCCACCTCAATCAGCAAGGTCTTTGGACAGTAATGCATATTGTAGCGATACCCCTTCAGATAAATCCGCCTGGTCAGGTTTGGATAGTATTCCGCCGCTTTTAACTGCATCTGAAAGGAGATTGCCAGATTATCTGCAATATACGGATTGTAGA
The DNA here is from genome assembly GCA_963601305.1 of bacterium. GTDB lineage: Bacteria > Bacillota > Clostridia > Lachnospirales > Lachnospiraceae > Roseburia. The sequence goes on from CAVCFM010000006.1 coordinate 1,225, forward strand.
GATAATCGATGTCCCCGGTGCTGGTCGTACGGCTTAATCCGTTAAAAAACATAATCTGCGCCATCTGCACACCATTTTGTTCCGTCACAAGTCTTGTATCCTCTCGCACACCGTCCCTGTGCAGGTCGATGACGACCTCAATAGTCGGATTATCCGCCAAAAGCTGTTCCACCGCCGGTGCCGCATTGGAATAGGCATGGTCTCTGTCTCCGACATCATACTCCCCGGTATGATGGATCACCGAAAGCCCATACTGCTCGGTCAACAATTTTGTCAAATATTCCCCGACTCCAACCACCGTAGTGCTGGAATCTCCCTCCGTAGAATCTGCATACCCCTCCTGAGAGTGGGTGTGATAGATCAAAATCTGCGGTGTGGACGCATCATGGGTGAGACGCATGTCTTTTCCCAGAAGCGCATCCACATTGAGCTGGCTCGAATCAATGGTCGTCGTGCTGTCAATCTGATAAAAATTCTGTACCAGATAATCAAAATCCTGCAATTTTTCCAGATTGATATTCGTATATGTAGCCGCTGTCTCCTGCGTCTCCGATAAGCCTGTACCAGTTGATGTCTCCGCCACAGGAGTCGTCTCCTCGGTGCCCCCGGTTCCGTCTGTCTCCGCTCCTTCCCCGGTATTTTCCGTCGTATCCTCCCCTACCAAGACTACCTCTCCGGTCTCGGCGTCCACGTAATTTTCATCTGCCGCCTCTCTGGCTAAGATCATCTCATAAGACAGGGTGCTCTCCACCTGGGTCTCATAGGCTGCCGTCTGCTTTTCTTCATATGTCATTCCCGGCATGTAACACTCTAATATATCCTCATAACAGATTGCTGCAATTTCACGCTTCATTGCAGCAATGTTTCTGCTCTGATCTAAGAGAACCAGAACCATTGCCGCTACCATCAGCGTCAAAAATGTCCACAGCGTCTTTCTTTTTTTCGCTCTTCGATAGGAATGTCTATAAATACGCATAATTAACTATATGCAGAGTGAACGCGTTTATGCGTTCACTCTGACAACATAAATATTCGTTGGCGCTGCGATTCACTCTCTAAAAGCATAAATGCTTTTAGGCACTACGAAAGTATTTATGCAAACGCGATGTTGAGCCCTTCCGAAATGGTAAAGCTCAGGCGTTTTACCGACTCATCGATATCCTTCGGTGTCACGAACATGGTGTTTAAATTCGGCGATAACAGTTCCCGGATCAATTCATATTTTTCCGCATCGTTTAGTTCCTCTAAGGAATTTCCTAACGCCTCAAACGCCGGGCTCTGGGTCATCGCATTTACCAGGTTGTACATCGTGTCATTCACGATCGTGGCTGCATCCACCACCGTCGGGATCCCGATGGATATCACCGGCACACCAAGGCTTTTTTCGTTGAGACCATGTCTGTGGTTTCCGACCCCGCTGCCGGGATTGATCCCCGTATCTGTCACCTGAATGGTACGGTTCAATCGCTTGGTGCTCCGTGCCGCCAAGGCATCCACTGCAACCACCAAATCCGGCTTTGTCTCCTTTATAATTCCCTTGACAATCTCCACGCTCTCCATTCCCGTCTGCGCCATAACACCCGGTACAATGCTGCTGATGCGGTTTACCTCGTCCTTCCCGAACGCATATTTTCCATATTCATTGATAATGTGACGAGTGACAAACAGATTGTCCACCACCCGCGGTCCCAATGCATCCGGCGTTACCTCCCGGTTGCCCAGTCCGACCACAAGCACCGACAGTTCCTCCTTTTTTATCTGCAAAAGCTGCCGGATAACCTTTGCTAACTGCACGGAAATCTCGCGGTGATAATCCTCGTCCTCCTCGTCCATATTTCCCGCCTCGATCGTGATATACGTCCCCTTCGGCTTTCCCATCGTTTTTGCCCCATTTTCGGTCTCGATTGCCACGGTGCTGATGGTAAGATTCTTATCAATCCGCTCCTCTTTAAAACGCACGCCTTTTAACTCAACATGATCCTCCTGCATCTTTTCCTGGGTCTCTAACGCCAAATCTGTACGAATCTGATACATGCCTTTCTTCTCTCCATTCTTTTCTCACTATCGTTTTGTGGTGTTAGTATGGCTTTCCTGCTTAAAAATATCCCCATAGGGCAAAAATATGTATTTTTTCACATTTTTTGTCATTTCACACTTGACATACTAATCATAATATCCTACAATACACTAGTATGTTTACATTGAACTGTCCGTGTCCGGCTTTAATGTAACAATCATGAACAATTACCAGAACAAATTGGAGGTGTAAAGATTGGCTAACATTAAATCTGCTAAGAAAAGAATTTTAGTAACAGAGACCAGAACTGCTAGAAACAAATCTATCAGAAGTGAAGTAAAGACTTCTATTAAGAAAGTTGAGGCTGCTGTAGCTGCAAACGATAAGGCTGCTGCTGAGGCTGCTCTTAAGACTGCTATCTCTACTATCGAGAGTGCAGCTTCTAAGGGAGTTTACCACAAGAACAACTCTGCTAGAAAAGTTTCCCGTTTAACAAAGCTTGTAAATGCAATGGCATAATAAGCGATAGATTTAAATCTTATGGGCTTAACCCACCCATTCAAAAACCAGCACCGTCATGCTGGTTTTTTTGTTACCTAAAAATAAAGAGCCATAAATGTGACTCTTTATTTTTATACCTCTATGCTTTTATTTCTTCGGCGCTGCGCTGTATTTCATAATGAATACTTCCACTGCCATCTGGTCATCCATCCGTCCGGTCTTGACCGCTTCCTCGAACTCCACGCCATCACGCAATGCCTGTTTTAGCTGTGCCATCGTAAATCCCTTTGCCTGCGTCACATTGCGCCGCACTGCAAAGGGTGGAACGCCTGCTTTCTGTGCCATCGTATTGTTGTCCAGTCCCTTGGACGACATATCGCGGATATTAAAGAGAATCTGGAACTGTCTGCTGACCAGATACATGATGCGCATCGGCGGCTCTTTTAACGCCAGCAGATCATAGTACAAATCCAGCGCTTTCTTCTGATTGTGCTCGGCGATGGCATTGACCATGTCAAAAATCTTGTTCGTCGTCTGCTCGGTGGTAACCGCCTCCACATCCTCCGC
>CAVCFM010000006.1:4360-5694 GCA_963601305.1 bacterium
CATCTCGGTCTAAGGTGTAGCAGATCAGTTTTTCCAACTCCCGGTCGATATTGCCCATATCAGTTCCGGTCTTGCTCAAAAACAACTGCATCACATTGCCGGTGATATTCTTTCCTTCACGCTTGAGCCGCCCCAAGATCCAGCGGGTGATCAGCTCCTCACTCTGGGTGGCAAACTCTACAACCTTCCCGGCTTTCTTGACATTCTTGTACATCCTGCCGCGCTTATCCACTTCCTCCTCCACGAAAATGAAATGTGTGGACGGCGCAATCTGCTCCATATACTCTGCCAGATCATCACATGCATTTTTGAAAAATCCGCTGTTTTCTACCAGAATCACTCTGCGATCCGCAAAAAAAGGCAGTGTCTCCGCCAAATCAATCAATTCCTTCGGACTCGTATCCTTGCCCTCATACGCGGTAAAATTCATCGTGTCATCCGGTGCTGCCATTGCCGCTTTTAATTTGTCGCGATACTGCTTTTTGAGGTAGCCTTCCTCTCCGTAAAGAAGGTACACCTGTTTAAAATTTCCTGTTTTAATATCTTCATCAATTGTCTTCATGCAATTATTTTAGCAACAGAAAGTGTAAAAAGCAACCTCCTTTTCTGCCACTTGCACAGCCCAAAGAGCCATCCGGAATCCGGATGGCTCTTTGGGGTACGCTTTTACATATTTTACTATAATATCTCTTACTGTAACAGAGACAGTACTCCCTGTGTAGACTGATTTGCCTGGGCAAGCATGGACTGTCCAGCCTGGGCAAGAATGTTGTTCTTGCTGTACTCCACCATTTCCTCTGCCATATCTGTATCACGGATACGAGACTCTGCTGCTGTTGTGTTCTCAACAACGTTATCTAAATTGCTGATGGTGTGCTCTAAGCGGTTCTGAACAGCACCGAGAGCAGAACGCTGGGAAGAAACTTTCGCTATTGCATTTGCAATTGTATCAATTGCTACTGTTGCATCATCTTCAGTGTCAGCTTTCAATCCTGAAACTCCCAATCCAGCTGCACTCATTTCTGCGATTTCAACAGAAATCTTGTTACTTGCCTCTGAGTCCGCACCAACATGAAGATTGAAAACCAGACTATTATTTACTTTTTCACTTCTTGCATAGCCATTGCCTATTAAATCGGTACCATCATCAGATAATTTAACGTTACCATTCTTATCACCATAAACTTCTCCGCCGCCAGTAACAGCCTCTTCTGCTGAAAGCTCTTTTCCATTGACATCATAAAACTTTGTGACATATGCATAGTCAGTACCTTTCGTGGCAAGTGTTGTCTGCCCAGCATCTGTGTAGACTTTGCCACCTGCTGCCAGAGTAG
>CAVCFM010000007.1:0-2951 GCA_963601305.1 bacterium
GGCGGCTTGACTGCGGAGGCATGCCTGGACGTTGTGAACCAGGCAGAGCCGGTTGCAGACGGGCAGATGATACGCATCCCGACGAAGGCGGAAGCCGAAGCTGATCTGACGGGACTGAATGAAAGCTCAGCGGATGGAGCATCCACCGGTACACAGGTGTCGGCGGGAGCGGATGACGGCAGGGTCAATCTGAACACAGCGGGCACGGCGGAGCTTATGACGCTGCCCGGGATCGGAGAGGCAAAGGCGGCGGGCATTGTCGCATATCGTGAGAGCCACGGCGCGTTTGGCGCCGTGGAAGAGATCATGAATGTCGAGGGGATCAAAGAGGGTGTGTATAACCGCATCAAAGAATATATAAAGGTGAATTAGGATGGCGAAAAAGGTTCTTGTTGTAGATGATGAAAAGTTAATTGTGAAGGGAATCCGTTTTAGTTTGGAACAGGACGGGATGGAAGTAGATTGCGCCTATGATGGAGAAGAGGCGCTTCGGATGGCGACGGAGAACGCCTATGATATGGTGCTGTTAGATGTGATGCTGCCGAAGATGGACGGCTTTGAGGTATGCCAGCAGATCCGTGAATTCTCCAACATGCCGATCGTGATGCTGACGGCAAAAGGCGATGATATGGATAAGATCCTGGGGCTGGAATACGGCGCAGATGACTATATCACGAAGCCGTTTAATATCTTGGAGGTCAAGGCGAGGATCAAGGCGATCATGCGCAGAACCGGAGCGAGAGAAGTCAAAAAAGAAGAGTCTAAGATTTTGGAGGCAGGCGATCTGAAGTTAGACTGCGAGAGCAGACGTTTGTTTATCCTGGGCAGAGAGGTCAATCTGACTGCCAAGGAGTTTGATCTGCTGGAGCTTCTGGTGAACAATCCGGGAAAAGTATACGGCAGGGAGAACCTTTTGAACCTTGTGTGGGGATATGAGTATCCGGGGGATGTGCGCACGGTGGATGTACATGTGCGTCGTCTTCGTGAGAAGATTGAGAGCAACCCAAGCGAGCCGAAGTATGTGCACACCAAGTGGGGTGTCGGCTATTACTATTCACAGAATTAACAGGTATCGACAATGACGAAGTTTAAACGGGCAACCGATTTTTTTAAAAGTCTCAAATGCAGACTGATCATATCATTTATTTTACTGGGGATCATACCGGGCATCCTGCTTCGATTCGGGATGCTCAATTCTTATGAAAATCGTGCGGTATCTATCCGTACCAGCGAGATCTTAAGCCAGGCTAAGATCCTGGCAAATCAGATTGTTTCCAACGATTATATCAACAATGTGGATATGCCGACCATCAATGCACAGTTGGAGCAGCTTTCCACGATATATGACGGGCGTGTGATGATCATTGATGACAGCTTCAAAGTCATTTTGGACACCTATGATCTGGATGAGGGAAAGACCATCATTTCGGAGGAAGTGATAAAAAGTTTTTATGGCAGCGAGATCACAAAGTACGATTCACAGAACCGTTACATAGAACTTACGGTACCGCTGTTAGAGAACTCTTCTTCGGATGCAGAAAACCGTCGTGTGCTTGGTGTCGTGATGGTAAGCGTGTCAACGGACAGCATCAATCTGAACGCAGAATATCTGTCACTCAATACGCTGGCGATGGAGATGATACTGATATTTTTAGTGATCCTTGTGGCGTATCTGCTGGCAAGCAAGCTGGTAAAACCGTTCCATACGATGTCAAAGTCCATCGAGGAGATCCAGACCGGATACGGCGACGACCAGCTGGCTATCAATGACTATACCGAGACCGCGCAGATCTGCGAGAAGTTCAACGGTATGCTCGGAAGAATGAAAGTGCTTGACGATTCGAGACAGGAGTTTGTGTCCAATGTCTCACATGAGTTAAAGACGCCGCTTACCTCCATGAAGGTGCTTGCGGATTCCATCAACAGTATGGAGAATGCGCCGATTGAGCTGTATCAGGAATTTATGGCGGACATCGGCAATGAAGTGGACCGCGAGACCAAGATCATCAATGACCTGCTCTCACTCGTCAAGATGGATAAGTCAGCTGCGGACTTAAATATTGCCAACATTAACATCAATGAACTGTTAGAGCAGATTTTAAAGCGTTTGAACCCAATTGCCGAAAAACAGCATGTGGAACTGGTGCTTGAGAGTTTCCGCCCGGTTACCGCCGATGTGGATGAAGTAAAGATTACACTGGCATTTACGAATCTGATTGAGAATGCCATCAAATACAATAAAGAGGATGGATGGGTGCATGTCTCTTTAAATGCGGACCATCAGTATTTTTACCTGAAGGTGGAAGACTCCGGAATCGGTATTCCGCAGGAATCCTTAGAGCATATTTACGAGCGTTTTTACCGCGTGGACAAATCCCATTCCCGCGAGATCGGAGGAACCGGACTGGGACTCGCCATCACGAGAAATGCGGTTCTTATGCACCGCGGTGCGATTAAGGTATTTAGTACAGAGGGAGAGGGAACCATATTCAATGTGCGTATCCCGCTTAACTATATCTCCTAAGGAGCAGATCGGATGATGTTTCAGAAAAACAAAAAGAACAGAAAAAAATTATATATACTTGGTCTGATAGGAGTCCTTCTTCTTGGCATGGCAGGATGCGGGCAGGGCGACACGGAGAGTGCGTATCACATTGAGTACCTGAACAAGGACAAAAATTGTATCGTGCAGGTGGCATATGAACCGAAGGCGACTGATACAGACGGACTCATTCGGGAATTTTTGGCGATGCTCTGTTCGGACTCGGATAATGTAGAGTACCGCAAGGCAGTTCCAAACGATGTGGAAGTGACCAGTTACTCCTTAGATGGAGTGCTTTTAACGTTGAATTTTGATGCGGACTACAACAATATGGATGCCGTGGAGGAAGTGCTCTGCCGGGCGGCTGTTGTGCGGACCATGACACAGATTAAGGGTGTGGAATGTGTGG
>CAVCFM010000008.1:0-11812 GCA_963601305.1 bacterium
AGTTAAGGAGGAGTGGAAATGGATGTAGTATCGGTAGTATTGGAACTGTTGGTTGTCATAGCAGTTATTTTGGTGCGCGCCAGTGCAAAGAGCGGGAAAAAAGAAGCGAATATGCGGCAATCGGCCAGAAAGCTCAATGCGCAGAAGCGGGAGCTGACAGAGTCGATGAGCCAGAAACAGCGGGAACGCATGCAGACCCTGCAGCAATCGGTGCAGCAGACAAGTGGATATCAGTCATTAAAGCAGTTCGCCGAGCGCCAGATGCAGCAGTATGCAGCACATCAGACACAGCGGTCAGCTGATATGGGGCAGGCATATGCGAGCCAGCAGATGCAGCAGTCCAGACCACAGCAGGCAACGCGGAAACAGGCGGCGAGTCAGGCATATCGCAACGCACAGAAGCAGGAATCATACCGCACCGCGCAGGAGCAGAAAACATACCGCGCCGCGCAGGAGCAGAAAACATACCGCGCCGCGCAGGAGCAGGCGGCAGGGCAGCAGAAGGATATTTTGGCGCGTGCCGCAGACAATGTCCGTGAAAATGATGTGGATGAGTTAGAGCAGCAGGATTTGATGGGCACGGTGGAGAACCTGATGATCATGGGATATCAGCCAGAGCTTTCCTATCAGCGAGATTTTTTGGCAGAGGGGATTGCAATGTTAAATACATACACGGTGCCGGATATGGTGCCGGAGTTTACTATGGACAATTCTATGCCGACGGTCGGATAGTTACAGCCTGGAACAGACGGAAAATAGAGACAGAAAGGACGTTTTACAATGGAACGATTACCCCAAAGCGGTGAGTTTTACCGCCATTTTAAAAATAAATTATATCAGATTGTGACAGTTGCCACGCACTCGGAGACCGGAGAGGCGCTTGTGATCTATCAGGCGCTCTACGGGGATTTTAAGGTATATGCGAGACCGCTTGCCATGTTTGTCAGCGAGGTGGATCATGAAAAATACCCGGATGTGACGCAGAAGTACCGCTTTGAAAAAGTAGAGCTTGCAGGCGAAAAAGTGCAGGAGGCACACACCAGCGCACAGGCAGCAGATGCAACGGTTGCAGATGCAGAAAAGCAGTCTGCATCCGCAGAAGTGCAGGAGGCACACACCAGCGCGCGGGCGGATGATGAGGAGATTGAGCCGCAATTAATGGAATTTTTAGATGCTGACCGGATGGAGGACAAGTACAACATCCTGGTGGCGATGCGCGATTGCGTGACAGACCAGATGATCAACACGATGGCAGTGGTGCTGGATGTTGTGATACCGGAAGGGGATCTGATGGACCGCTACGAGCAGCTCAAATACTGCATTCGGACCAAACAGCGCTATGAGATAGAGCGCCCGTAAAAAAGAACTTGGAGAGAATTTATGTCAGAAATCAGGGAACAGTGCCTTAAGATTGCAGAGGCCACACCTTATAAGATTATTATCAGCAAGCCGGCAGAGAAGGAATGTGCATACCGCAAGATTGAGGTGGAGCGCAAGGAATCCTACTACCAGGCGGCTGCATATACGCAAAAACAGGTGTTTCATGAAAATATTCCGCTGGAACAGCTGGGAGAATATTTGGAAAAAACAGTTGACGGGTCCTACTTGCAGGTCAATGCCTGGGCGGATGGAGCAGAGCACATGATGCTGATCTCCAAAAAGGGAAAAGTCAGCTATAAGGTAAAAAAGCAGCAGGAGAAGGCGACGCCGGGGAATACCGGGGAGCAGGGACACAATCGCCGGAAAAAATATCTGATCGAGGAGGGCACGGCGGTGGCGCCCCTTGTGGATATGGGAATTTTTACGGCAGAGGGAAAAGTTGTAAAATCCATGTACGATAAGTTCCGGCAGATCAACCGTTTCTTGGAGATTATCGAGGACGGCGTGAAGGATTACCCGAAGGAGCAGTTAAATATCATTGATTTTGGCTGTGGAAAATCCTACCTTACCTTTGTGCTCTACTATTATTTTACCGAGATAAAAAAGCGCAAGGTGCAGATCGTCGGTCTGGATTTAAAAGAGGATGTCATTCGTAACTGCAATGCGGCAGCAAAAAAATACGGATATGAAAATTTACATTTTGAGATCGGGGACATCAACGGGTACCATGCCAAGTTCCCGGTGGATATGGTGGTGACGCTGCATGCCTGTGATACAGCCACGGATTATGCATTGTTCAACGCGATTTCCTGGGATGCGAAGCTGATATATTCGGTTCCCTGCTGTCAGCATGAGCTGAATAAGCAGATAGAGACCGACGACTATTCGCTTTTGACCCGTTACGGGATTATCAAGGAGCGGTTTTCCGCGCTGACGACGGATGCAATCCGGGGAAATCTGCTGGAATACTGCGGGTACAAGACACAGTTGCTAGAATTTATTGACTTTGCCCATACGCCGAAGAATCTGCTGATACGAGCGGTGAAAAAGGAAGGGATTGTTCCTCCTTCTGTGAGACGAAATTACCTGCGGGAAGTCAAACAGGTCATGCAGGAATTTCATCTGGACCCTACGCTGTACCGGCTGCTTGCGGAAGCTGGGCGCATTACAGAGGGAAAAACAAAAGAATCATGATTATTTTTGACTGAGCGTGCTGTTGTGGTAATCGGTGGAGAATGTGACATCCTCACCGAACCATTCCGGGGGAACGAAGTTGTTGGCTTCCTCCTCGGTCTCAAACTCCACTTCGGCTAATTGGAGCGGAGCGAGGTCGCCCTCGAAGACGTCTAACTCAATGGTGTATTTGTCGGCGAGCGGGATCAGATAGCGGCGCTTAGTGATCAGTCTGCCATCGATTTTATTTTTCAGATGCGCGAAAGCCTCGGCGGTCAGCGGGAGATTGTATTCCTCGCGCACCATCAGACCGCTGCCCTTGTAGGTCAGTGTGTATTTGTCATTGGAACGGCGGATGCGCACCACCGGCTCGGTGCACAGGTAGCCCTGCTCTATCACTTTGCATGGGTAGGATGCTAAATCCGCTGGTAACTGGTTGATGAGATATTTGCGTTCGATTTCCATGAATAGTCCTTTCTGTTTTGAATGGCATGTGCCTGGAATATGTTTATTTTAGCACTTGGGATGAGGGAAGACAATGCGTTTGACAATGGGAGTGGATTTTTTAACATACAGGAAAAGGAGACAGAGACGCAGAACTATGGAACGAGTGTATGGAATCCGTAAAAATGTCATAGAGCAGATCAAAGAACTTGCCAGTCGTTATCAGCTTGAGCGTGTGATTTTGTTCGGCTCGCGGGCAAGGGGAGATTATCATAAAACAAGCGACATTGATCTGGCGGCAAGTGGCGGGAATGTGACAGAATTTGCGCTGGATGTGGACGAAGACACAGATACACTGTTGCAATTTGACGTTGTGAATTTAGACAAACCGGTACAGGAGGAATTGCTGCAGTCGATTCAAAGGGAAGGGATTATTCTTTATGAAAAAGTATGATAATTTTTGCAGAGCGTTGAAAAATCTGGAAGAAGGCTACCAATATGAGGAGCCATACAGCAATGTTGTGCTTACTGGGCTGGTCGCTCTATATGAAATCTGTTTTGAACAGGCGTGGAAAGCCATGAAAGAGATTATGGAGCAGGATGGAATAAGAGAGGCGGCAACGGGCTCCCCTAAAAGTATTATCAAAGCAGCATATTCTGCGGGGCTGGTAGAGGATGAGGAGCTGTGGTTATCTGCGCTTGGCTCCAGAAATAATGTGGCACATGCATACAATGAAGCGATTGCGTATGACATTGTGGAGCAGACCAGGGAGCATTATATAAAAATGTTTGAGGCACTAAAAGTAAAAATAGAACAAGAGTGGAATTAAGAAAAAGGAGGATTCGTAATGAGTAAACTAGGAATTTTTATGGCAGACGGATGTGAGGAGATAGAGGGACTTACGGTGGTAGATATTGTGCGCCGCGCGAAGATGGAGATTGTCACGATTTCCATCACCGGGAAAAAAGAAGTCACAAGCTCCCACAACGTCACATTTTTAGCGGATGCGCTGGCAGACGAGGTAAATTATGACGAGCTGGACGGTATCGTGCTTCCGGGCGGCATGCCGGGTACGCTGAATCTGGGCGCCAATGATACGGTGAACAGCGTCATTACAAAGTTTGCGTCGGAGGGAAAACTGGTCGCTGCCATCTGTGCGGCACCGAGTGTGTTGGGCGCAGCAGGCATTTTAAACGGCAGACATGCCACCTGTCATCCGGGGTTTGAGGAAAAGCTTACCGGAGCGACAACCAGCGAGGAACCGGTGGTGCGGGACGGCAATATCATCACAAGCCGTGGCATGGGAACCGCGATTCCGTTTGCATTAGAGATTGTGCGGTATTTTGCGGATGATGCGGCGGTAGAGCAGATTTGCAAGGGATTGGTGTACCGGGCGTAGAAAGCGACATGTAAGTTTCATTCTACATTTTGCACAATTTACATGCGTAGTTATCTGTGCTATAGTGAATGCAGGATTTGTCATGACATCCCGCCATTTCAAATGGGGGAATTCTATGTCATATAAGAAAAATATCTTAAAGGCAGCGTTTGCTGCCTTCTGCATGTGTTCTATGCTTTTATTATCCGGATATCAGAATTATGAGGTCTATGCGGCGGACAGCTACGGATTTGTCGTGCTGAGCTCTTATCAGGAGACGATGCAGATAGGGGATGAGCGGTATCTTTTTGCGGTTACCAGCAACGGAAAGAAGCCGACGTTTTCTTCGAGCAATTCCAAGGTTGCATCGGTAAATACCTATGGAAGGATCACAGCGAAATCTGCCGGCACAGCCAGAATTACAGCCAAGATAAAAAATGGCGAGGCAAGCTGTAAGATCACGGTAAAAAAGACGACAATCCAGCTGAACCGCACAAGCGTGTCCCTGGAAAACGGGGAGAGCGCAAGGCTTACAGCGACGGTATCGACGGGTCACGAAGTGACCTGGAAGTCCGATAAGACCAGCGTTGTGTCGGTGGATGAGAACGGGAAAATAACCGCCAAAAAGCCGGGAAGTGCCACGATTACTGCAACTGCGGATAAGACATCCGCGAGCTGCAAGGTCACGGTAAAAAGTCCGAAACTGAAACTCAATAAGACGGCAGTCTCCATGTATCGCAAGGAGAAAGTAAAGCTCACACTCTCGTCCACGTCAGGCAGCACGCCAAAGTGGAAAAGTAACAAAACGAGTGTGGCGACTGTGGATAAAAACGGGGTGGTAACCGCGGTGAAAAACGGCACCGCCATCATCACTGTTACCGTGGATGGGGTCAGCAAGACCTGTGAAGTCACGGTGAAAAAGCCGACGGTTACTTTTGACAGGGAAAGCATCACGCTAAAAGTGGGTGAGACCTGTAATGTGAAAGCGACGGTATCTTCCGGCAATAAGCCGGTCTATTCCAGTTCCAATACGAGCGTGGCAGATGTAGGATCCAACGGCAAAATCACGGCAAAATCCGCAGGAAAAGCCTATATCTATGCCAGTGAAGACGGCGTTAAGGCGCGGATCCGCATTATCGTACAGTAGAAACTGATCTATGTCTGCGGGATGCATGGCAAATCTGAAAAAATTCCCACGCCCCAGCTTGCTGGGATGTGGGAATTTTAGAAATTGGCATTTATTTGCCAGACATCTGCTCTTCCTGTTTCATGATCATTTTTTTGACCATCTCACCACCGATGCTGCCGGCCTGTGCAGAAGTCAAGTCACCGTTGTACCCCTGTTTTAAAGGTACGCCAAGTTCGCTTGCAACCTCCTGTTTAAAGCGATTCATCGCTTCCTTAGCCTGTGGTACAGCCATCTGGTTAGTGTTAGAACCGGAATTGTTAGATACACTCATGGTTTTTTCCTCCATATTTTGTGATTGTTTATTGTTAGAAATACGATTTGTATTTCCTAATCCTAGTATTTACGGGAAAATAAATATTATGTTGGAAAAATTTGAGAATTGTCTTGACAATAAAAAGGGAATCTGCGTATACTAATATTTGTGATACACAATTTAATCTAAAATTTTAAGGAAAGAGAGGTAATAAATATGATTAGATTATGGAATGTAGCAACAGAACAGCATATGGATCAGAATATTACCTCGGTAAGACAGAAGGGCAGTTGCTGATGGATGTTTGCGGCTGATGCTGCCGATGCAGAAGTAGTGCCGGACTGTGTCAGAGCATATCATACGAAGACATCAGGAGACAGCAGACTGTCGGACATTGGGTTCCCGTTACAGGGAGAACATGTGTAGATTCCTTGCGGATAGCAGACCGTGGTAATGAAAATTACCGCGGTCTTTTTTTGTGCCTCAACAGGGAATCTTTACCGGGGTTATGTAGAGAGGAGTTTGAAGAATGAAAAAATTACACACCTATATCGGGCGGCATTGGTATGGATATTTATTTGCGATCACATCCATGGTGATCGCCATTGCGCTTGATATGGTTTACCCGATGATCACACAGGAGATTGTGGATGAGGTGATCATCGGCGGGAAAATGGAATTATTGACGAAGTTATTGATCGGCATTGTGATCGTGGGTGTCGGGCGCAGTGTGTTTGGATACTGCAAGGAGTTTACCTTTGACTGTCTGTCATCCCAGATTGGTACAGAGATGCGTAAGGACTTGTTTGACCATATTCAGACATTGTCCATGAACTATTTTGACAACACCAACACGGGCGAGCTGATGGCAAGGGTAAAAGACGATATCGACAAAGTCTGGAATGCACTTGGCTACGTGGGTATGTTGGTTATTGAGGTGACGATCCATGTCACATTTGTGCTCTACTGTATGTTCAGCCGCAACTGGAAGCTGGCGCTGGTGCCGCTTTGCACGATGGTGCTCTGCGGAGTGACTGCAATTGTGATGGAGCGTAAGCTGGATAAGATTTATGAGGACATCAGTGAGGAAAATGCAGTTTTAACCACAGTGGCAGAGGAAAACCTGGCGGGTGTGCGCACGGTAAAAGCATTTGCCAGAGAAAAACATGAGATTGCAAAGTTTTTATCCCACAACGAGCGCTATTATGAATTAAATATTGCACAGGCGAAGGCGCTGGTGCGGTATTATCCGCTGTTTCAGTTTGTCGGAAAAGTACTTCCGGTCTGTACGACGATCCTGGGCGGTATCTTCGTGATGCGCGGGGAGATGACACTTGGTATGCTGGTGGCATTTGTGGAGTATAGCCGCAACTGCACCTGGCCGATGGAGATGCTTGGATGGCTGACAAATGACCTGTCGGCAGCGCTTGCATCTTATAAGAAAATCAGAAAGATTTACGGCGAAAAGCCGATGATAGCCGATGATGCAAACCCGGTGATATTGGATGAAGTCCACGGCGATATCGCATTTGAGCAGGTAGACTTTTCGCTGGAGGGAAAAGAGATTTTGTCGGATGTGAGCTTTACGATTCCGGCAGGCAAGACCCTTGGAATTATGGGGGCGACCGGCTCTGGAAAATCCTCCATCATCAACCTGTTGCAGCGGTTTTATGATGTGAACGCTGGCAGTATCCGTGTGGATGGCGTGGATGTGAAAAAACTGTCGCTGCACCAGCTTAGAAGCAACGTGTCGGTGGTGTCACAGGATGTCTTCCTGTTTTCCGATACCATCGAGGAAAACATCAAGATGGGACAGCGAAACAGCATGCAGTTGGATACGGTGCGCAGGGCGGCAGAGCAGGCGAAGGCGGGAAGCTTTATCGAGAAGATGGAGGAACAGTATGACACGGTCATCGGTGAGCGCGGAGTTGGTCTGTCCGGCGGGCAGAAGCAGCGTATCAGTATTGCCCGGGCGCTGGCAAAGCACAGCCCGATACTGGTGTTAGATGACTCGACTTCGGCGCTTGATATGGAGACGGAGCACGAGATCCAGAGGACGCTGGATGCGCTTGATAAAACAACGAAGATCGTGATCGCCCATCGTATCTCGGCAGTGCGCCATGCGGATGAAATTATTTACTTACAGGATGGAAAAATCGCGGAGCGGGGAACGCATGAGGAGCTTCTGGCAAAAAAAGGACTCTATTATGCAACTTATACGGCACAGTACGGCAATTTTGCATTGGATAAGCAAAGTGCAGTGCCGCCAGATGTGGAAATGATGGAAGGGGGGCTTATAAATGGCTGTTAATTCATTTCGTGAAGATGAGTTTATGGAAAATACCGACAAAAAGAAAATTTTTAAGCGGCTGTTTTCCTACTTATTAGAATACAAAGGCATACTGCTCGCCGTGCTGGTCTGCATGGGCGTGACAGTTGTGATATCGCTTGTCAATCCGCTGCTTATTGAGGAGGCAATCGATACTTATATTGCGGGAGGAGATTTCCCGGGACTTATGAAATTAGGCGCATTTGCGCTGGTGCTAAACATTATTTTTATCGTGATGGTAAAAATCCGGATGTACGTGATGGCGGTAGTTTCCAACAAAATTCTGCTGCGCATCCGTCAGGATTTATACGAACACATTCAGACACTGTCGTTTTCCTTTTTTGACAGCAGACCGACCGGAAAAATTCTGGCGCGCATCATCGGAGACGTCAATTCGTTAAAAGATGTGCTGGTCAATACCGTTACAACATTGCTGCCGGAGATGGTTACGGTCATCGGCGTGGTGGTGATCATGCTCGTCAAGGACTGGCGGCTGGCGCTTGCTTCCCTGTCCACAATTCCGCTGATGGCAGCTGGAATCTGGTTTGTTCAGGTAAAATCACACAAGCGCTGGCAGATATTCCGCAAAAAGTCCTCCAACTTAAATGCCTACGTGCATGAGGATATCGCGGGAATGAATGTGGTACAGAGTTTTGGTGCGGAAGGTGAGACGAGAGAGATTTTTGGCAATCTTGCGGATGAGCATCGGAAATCCTTTAAAGATGCCGTTGTCTATGCAGATATGTTCGGACCTGTGGTTGATTTTTGCTGGGGCATCGGTGCGATGATGCTGTATCTGGTTGGAATCCGTATCCTTGGCATCGAGAGCGTGTCTGTGGGAATGTTGGTGGCATTTGGAACCTATATCAATATGTTCTGGACGCCGATCATGAACCTCAGCAATTTTTACAATAGTCTGGTGACAAACCTGACCGCTGCGGAGCGTATCTTCGATATCTTAGATACCAAGCCGGATATTGTGGATGCAGCAGATGTAAAAGAATTGCCGGAGATAAAAGGAAAAGTCGAGTTTTCCCATGTCAACTTTACCTATGACAAGGGGACACCGGCGGAGACAAACGTGCTAAAAGATGTGAGCTTTACGGTGCAGCCGGGCGAGACGATCGCGCTGGTGGGACCGACGGGCGCAGGCAAGACCACGATTGTAAACCTGATTAGCCGTTTTTATGATATCGAGGAGGGCACAATCTCGGTAGACGGATATGATCTGACGAAAATATCCATAGAGAGTCTGCGCCAGCAGATGGGTGTCATGACCCAGGATAATTTTATCTTCCACGGGACTGTGCGTGAGAACATTCTCTATGGAAAATTAGACGCCACCGAGGACGAGATGGTAGCTGCGGCAAAAGCGGTCAACGCCCATGAATTTATTATGAAAATGGAAAAGGGATATGACACGGAGTTAAAAGAGCACGGTGCGGGATTGTCCATCGGACAGCGCCAGCTGATCGCATTTGCCAGGACCATGGTATCCATGCCGAAAATCCTCATATTAGATGAGGCGACATCCAGCATCGATACCCACACGGAAATACTGGTGCAAAAAGGTATCGAGGCGTTGCTGTCAGGCAGAACCAGCTTTGTGATCGCCCATCGCCTTTCCACGATACAAAATGCAGACCGCATCTTCGTCATCGATAACGGCGGCATCTTAGAGCAGGGAAGCCCGGCAGAACTCATGCAGAAAAAAGGAGCCTACTACAACCTCTACATGGCACAATTTGCGGGATTGCAATGAGGCGGGGCAGACGGTAACTTCACAGCTTATCGCACTTGTGCGAAATAAGCTGTGAAGTTGACGGATGTTCGGACGAATGTCCGCGAGCACGGGAACGGAGTTCCCGTGCTTGCCCCGCCGCATTGCAATGTCTTTGAGGATTGATAGGGCGAATGCCCGCGAACACGCGAACAAAGTTCGCGTGCTTAGGCACGGCGTAAGCAAAGCTGTGAAGTTGACGGATGTTCGGGCGAATGCCCGCGAGCACGGGAACGAAGTTCCCGCGCTTGTCCCGCCACATTGTAATGTCTTTGAGGATTGATAGGGCGAATGCCCGCGAGCACGGGAACGAAGGGAAAAATTATGCAGAACAAAATATTAAATCGCCAACTTGCAGCAGATTACTGCTGCAGCGAGGCGGAGGTGGCAGGAGCGGAACATGTATTTACTTATTATCATCCGCAGGCGAACCGAAGAAAATTCAACGAGCAGGAGGCATGTTTTTTAAAGATTGCCTGCGTGCACGGAAAACTTTTAGTGACCGGGCAAAAAGAAATTGTGGACTGGTGCAGGGAACATTTGAACCATGCAGAGGCCGCATGGTTTATGGAATTTCAGACATTAAAGAGACTTGATGAGATATTAGGAGCGTATGGATATCAGATTGGCGAAGCACACCCGTTTTATATTGCCACGGACAGTACGCCGGATATAGATGAGACGGGACTAAACTGGTACCAGGAAGAAGAAATTGAACAATTTCGCGGGGATGAACGGTTCGAGGAGGCGTTTGCGTTTTGCGAGACGGCACCGGATCGTATCGGAGTATCCCTGTCGAAGGAAAACAAAATATTAGGGATGGCAGGGGCAAGCAGCGACAGCCCTTATATGTGGCAGATTGGAATTAATGTGGAACCGGAAGCAAGGGGAACACACATCGGAAGCAGACTGGTGGCATGTCTTAAGAACCGGTTGCTTGCAGATGGAATTTTGCCATATTACGGAACGGCGATGTCCCATGTCGCATCCCAGAATGTAGCGATTGGAGCGGGATTTTTTCCAGCGTGGACGGAGTTATATGCCAGGAAGAAGGGCGAGTAGACCGATTTTCTGGAAATTCTGTATCCATAGCGTGGACATGGAGGAAAAATGACAGAAAAGAGAGAAGAAATTGACCTGGCAGCTTACGGTTTTGATGACCGTTTTGCTGCTTTGGCAGGGGAATATGATCCGCTTGTGGCAGGGCGCATCCTGTCACAGGAAAAAGGTATATATCGGGTAATTAGCAAAATGGGGGAACAGCTTGCCGAGGTTTCCGGTAAATTCCGGTATCGGGTGGAAGCGTTTTCAGAGTACCCGGCGGTGGGGGACTTTGTGATGCTTGATGCCAATGATATGGGCAGGGCGGTGATCCATCATGTACTGCCGCGAAAGAGCGTGTTTGTGCGAAAAGCGGCTGGAACGGCAAAGGTAGAACAGGTCGTGGCGGCGAACATTGACACGGTATTTTGCTGTATGTCGCTGAATTTGGACTTTAATCTGCGCAGACTGGAGCGCTATCTATCCACAGGATGGGACAGCGGAGCCATTCCGGTGGTGGTGCTCACCAAAGCGGATCTGTGTGAAGATATATCAGAAAAAGTACGCCAGGTGGAGCAGGCAGCCGCCGGAGTGGATATCCTTGTGACGTCCGCCCTTGCGGGGGAAGGCTATGAAAAGATACTTCCTTATATAAGAAAGGGACAGACGGTGGCACTGCTCGGCTCGTCCGGAGTGGGAAAATCCACGTTGACAAACGGACTGCTTGGAGAGCAGCATATGAGCACAAACGGACTGCGTGATGACGATAAGGGTCGTCATACGACGACGCACCGCGAACTTTTACTTCTTAAAAACGGTGGGATCGTGATTGACACCCCCGGAA
>CAVCFM010000009.1:0-3267 GCA_963601305.1 bacterium
GCGTAGTATATTAAAAGCGGTATGTTTTGTGAGTGGGAGCGGACAACATGAGGATGAAAAAGCGGACAAGGAATGCTCTGATGATTTTGATAGTCGGGGGCATTTTTTTTATTTTTGCAGGAATAATGTTAGGACAAAGAATAGAGAAGAAGATTGATGGAAAGGAAAATATAATATCTTACAATGGCAGAAACTATGTTTATAATGATGATTTTATCAATATCCTGTGTCTTGGAATCGACAATGAAGAAGAACTGGGAATGCGCAACAGTTATAATTACAGCGTTGGACAGGCTGATGCCATTTTTTTGGCTTCATTTAATACAGATAGCGGAGAATTATACATAACGGCAATTCCAAGAGATACGATTGTGAAGCTTAAGAAGTTCCATTTGGATGGCTCGGAAGATGGAACAGAAGAGGGGCAGATTACACTTCAATATGCGTACTCGGACGGGAAAGAAAAGAGCTGTGAGTTAATGAGGGAGCAGGTTTCAGGGTTGCTGGATGGACTCCCAATCCACGCATATGCTGCAATTAATCTGAGTGCAATTCCGGTTATCAATGATGCGGTGGGAGGTGTCACAGTGACAATGGATGATGATTACACTTATTTGAACCCAGAATTTGTAAAAGGAGCAAGTATTCATTTGATGGGAGAGACCGCGCTTGATTATGTGCACAGAAGAGATACCTCGGTACATGGAAGTGCGCTTGATAGAATTAATAGGTTAGTAACTTATATGAAAGCGTTTATGCCGCAGGCACAACAAGCGTTGAAACATGACGCCTTATTGCCATTTACGGTATTGGATGAATTGCAGGGAAATATAGTGACTGATTTGGATACAAAGACCGTTACACTGCTTGCAGCTGAATTGCCGGGCTGCACATTGGCAGATCAGGGGATTTATACCTTAGAGGGGAGCCTTGATACAAGTGGAGAATATGAAAAATACTATATTGATACCGACGCTGTGACAGCGTATGTGGTCGATATTTTTTATAGATAATTAAAAAGCAAAGGAGAACTGTTATGAGAATGAAAAGGGCGGTTGCAATGCTTTGTGTAATTGCAATGCTGCTGTCGGACGTGCCAACTGCGGTATATGCGGATAATTCAAATGGTATCCAGGGTACAGAAACGATAGCGGAAGACACCGAAAGTGCTGCATCGACAGAACAGCAGGAGGAAATCGAAGAAACTGAGACAACAGAAGCAACTGAGGTAACCGAATCAGAAGAGAGTGAGAGTGAGGAGGTAACCGAATCAGAAGAGAGTGAGAGTGAGGAAGTAACCGAGGCGACTGAATCGGAGGATACTGAGGACGATACTGCTTTATATCCATATGTAGTCTATGATGTCTATGGTGGCAAATCTCATGAGCGGGAATCTGGTACAGCAGAATATGGGGATTATCTGGCATTTAGCGATATTGATATCGAGGATTATGTCTATGTCGGTGACAATGGCAACTCAGAAATAGATTGTGTGGATTCCTCCTATGTGAGTGAGTCTGGAAAGATTGAAATCTGCTTCTATTATGAGACCAAAGAGACGTATACAGTGGAAGTCTATGATGTGTATGACGAGACTGAGCATCTTAGAGAGACATATACGACCTATACAGGTGAGCACATTGATGAGGATGCAGAAACCATCAAGGGATATAGATGTGCCAGCTCTTCAGAAAATACATGTATTAGGGTAAAAGCTGCTGATGCAGACGAGGATGGCATGATTAAGATCTATTTCTATTATGAGCCATTAGAGATTTATACAGTAAAGGTATATGATGTTTATGCGGATGAAGAGCATTTAAGACGCACAGATACGGTCTATGAGGGGGATGAGATTTATTATTCCTCAAGATCAATTGCTGGATATGTGTACGTAAAATCCCAGAATGAATTTATTGGAGAAGTGACTTCTGCAGATGCAGATGAGGATGGTGTGATCGCTGTCAGATTCTATTATGAAGCAGAAGGCACGAGTCTTACACTGAAGGTTTATGATGTGTATGGCGAATCGGAGGAGCTCCGCGAGACCCATACCGTGTATACTGGTGATGATTTAGAACTTTTACCGGTAGAAAAGGAAGGCTATTACTGTACAGGAAGCTTACATGCAGATATAAAGGTATCTTCCAGATATGTGGAGGATGAAGACGAGGGTGTCATCTACGCATATTTTTACTACGAGGAGGTAAAAGAATATACAGTCAGGATATATGACAAATATGGGACTGGCGAGGATGAAGATGGAAACACGCTCTATAATGTGGAGGAGCGGGAAACCATTACCGTAAAAACTGGCGAAAAGCTTGAGGTGGAAGCGAAGAAAGCAGAGGGATATCGTTGCTATGATAATTCTAATGCTGACATAGATGAGGTGACATCTGGGGATGCCGATGAGGATGGTATTATCTGGGTATATTTTTACTATGAGGAGTGTACGAGCTATACGGTAAATGTCTACGATATTTATGATGAGGAGGAACATCTCAGAGAGACTACTTACGTGGCTGAGGGCGATGATATTGATTATGAACCTGTAAAAATCGCTGGCGGATATGTCTGCTATAGCCAAAAGAACAGTTGTATTTATGATGTCTCGGCGAGCGATGCAGATGATGATGGCGTGATAAATGTATATTTCTACTATGAGCAGAGGGAGTATTATCCGGTAGAAATTTATGATGTCTACGACGGAGGAGAGCATCTGCGTGAGAACGATGAGGCAATAATCGGCGAGGAATATGAATGTGAGTCTGGGGCGGCCGATATTGACGGATATGCTTATCTTGAATCGGAGAATTCATACATCGATGAAGTGGACAGCAGCTATGTGGATGAAAGTGGTGTGATCAAGGTAAAATTCTATTATGAGAAGGTAACGGATTATACTGTGATCGTCTATGATGTCTACGATGACGAAGAACATGAGCGTGTAAGAGAAACGGTGCAGACTGGTGATTGGATATATTATTGTTCGCAAAATTTAAAGGATCATCAGTACTCCGGTAAAAGTGATAATAATGATGTGAAGGCACAGAGTAAATATGCGGATGCAGATGGCAACATTAAGGTATATTTCTACTATGAGCCGGCGGTGACATACACAGCGGAGCTTTATGTCGTATTTAACGGTGTCGAGCAGCTAGAGCAGACAAGATATGTAGTCGAGGGGCATGATCTCGACTGGGATGCCTATTTTGACAGATATGAGTATGAGGATTTAAATAATTGCAGTTATTCCGATATTTC
>CAVCFM010000010.1:0-3816 GCA_963601305.1 bacterium
GTCTTAGTATTTTTATGCTTTTTCTTCAGTATGATCATCACCAATGATGTGGCGCTTCTGACGTTTGTTCCGTTTGCGGTGGTCATGCTGCAAAGGTGCAGGCAGGAACGGCTGATGGTTCTGGTGCTGGTGTTGCAGACGATCGCAGCTAATCTGGGAAGTATGCTGACACCGATCGGAAATCCGCAGAATCTGTATCTATACAACCTTTCCGGGATGGGTGTCGGAGAGTTTATAAAAATCATGCTGCCATACACAGCGATATCCGGGCTGTTACTTGTCATTGTAATATTTGTGCTCGGCGCGAGAAAACAGCCACTTGCGGGAAGTGGACAGAAAAAAGAGGCATCCGGGAAAAACGAAGAAGACAAAGAGGCATCCGGAGAACCCGGAGGGGACAACACGGTGTCCATGGAAGCGGGAAGCCGGAAAAAGAATCTGGTTTATCTGGTTCTTTTTATCTTAAGCCTTCTGGTTGTGGCGCGGGTCATCCCCTATTACTGGGTGCTGATGCTGGTGCTTGTCGTCGTATTTTTTATGGACAGAAGCGTGCTTTATGGTGTGGATTACTGTCTGATTCTGACATTTGTCAGCTTTTTTATTTTTACCGGAAATATGGGAAATCTGCCCGCGGTCAGGGACACCCTGCAAAATCTTGTGGCAGGCAGGGAGCTTGGAATCGGAATTCTTGCCAGCCAGGTTGTCAGCAATGTGCCGGCGACGCTTTTGCTGTCCGGGTTTACCACGGATTATAAGCAGCTGTTGCTGGGCGTCAATATCGGCGGGCTTGGTACGCTGATCGCGTCCATGGCAAGTCTGATCTCCTATAAAATATATGCGCACAACTATAACCGGACCAAAGGAATCTATCTGTTGTGGTTTACGGTGGCAAACCTGCTGTTTTTAGGCATATTGATGCTGGTGGCAGTGGGATGGAATATTTGAGGATTACAGTGAGAAAGGCATGGTATACAAATGAAAACATTGAATCGGGAAAGTCTGACGGGCACGATCATGGTGCTGTTATCGGCGGTGTGCTTTAGCATCGCGGGAGTTTTAATCAAGCTGGTGCCGTGGGCTTCCATGAGCATACAGGGAATCCGCAGTATCTTTTCTTTTATCGTGATCGGAATTTATATGCTGATCACCCACGAGAAATTTGTGATAAATAAGGCAGTGATATTCGGCGCTGTCTGTAACACGGTTATGGCGGTTACGTTCGTGATGGCGAATAAGATGACCACGGCAGCGAACGCTATCGTGCTTCAGTTTACGGAGCCGGTATTCGTCATATTGCTGATGTGGGCTCTCTATAAAAAGAAACCGGGCAAGGAGGCGATCATAACCTGTATTGCTGTCATGTGCGGTATCTTGTGCTTTTTCTTTGAGTCACTCAGCACCGGCGGGATGGCAGGAAACCTCTTAGCCATTGTCTCCGGATTTACCTATGCGTTTGTGATGATGATGAAGGAATTCCCGGGGGCGAGCTTTGAGTCGTCGCTGATGATCTCGAATGTCATCAGTATGTGCATTGGAATTCCGTCTTATGTCAAAGAGACGGACAACTCCCTGACGGTGTGGCTGGCAATTCTCGGGCTGGGTGTCATCCAGGTTGGACTTTCGTATATCTTTTTATCGAAGGGCTTAGACCGGGTAACACCGGTTACGGCATCGTTGACATCCACGATAGAGCCGATTTTAAATCCGCTGCTTGTGGCGATATTTTA
Source organism: bacterium (assembly GCA_963601305.1). Taxonomy (GTDB): domain Bacteria; phylum Bacillota; class Clostridia; order Lachnospirales; family Lachnospiraceae; genus Roseburia. The sequence goes on from CAVCFM010000010.1 coordinate 1,728, forward strand.
CGGGGAGACGGTGGGAGCATTAGCGTTAGTCGGTGCAGTCCTTGTGGTTGGCTCCGCCACAGTTTATAACTTAATGGAGGCGGGGAAACATGAAAAAACTGAAGGAGCAGCTGCAGAAAAAGTTTGATTCGATCACATATCAGATTGCCACGATCATCATTCTTCTGATCATGCTGTTAAATATTGTGGTTATTTTGTCGACGACGAATTCCATAAACGTCATTCAGGAACAGGCAAAGATTTCACTGGAGAGTGTGCTAAATCTCTATGTGCAGGAGCTTGAAAACCGGATATCCACGGGAAATTATTTTTTGTACAATATGGCTGCCAACGATGCGGATTTTATCAGGCTGATGAAGCAGGAGGGCGGCAATGAGTACATGCTCAGCAAGACCAGGGCTGCCAATGAGATGAACAGCCAGCTGTCTTCTACCGGCACGGCAAACGGCTATTTTTATTATGCGACAGAGCTGGACGATGCAGCAGTTCTGCTGTCAAAGACGCCGGAAGGCTTTAGCGGAATGGACCTTTTAAATGCGCGCAAAAATCTCACGAACTGGGTTAAGACGGAGCAGCTGGATGCATACCGGCACTGGACGATTGTGACCGTCGGGGAGCATCAGTGGCTGGTGCGGGTGCAGAGTTCGGGCAGTTTTTATTATGGAATGTTTATCTCGCTCGATGAGATGACCGCTATTTTTAAAAAGGACATTGAGTTCCAAAGTCTGAGTGTACAGTACAATGACACCGAGGTGGGTAAAAATTGTATCAGTGCAGCAGGCGAGGTTGAAAATGGGGATATGACGATCACACTGGCTGTCGACAAGCGGGAGATCATACACGGATTGCCAAAACTCCAATTCGTGGCGATCCTGGTGGCGTGTCTGTATGTGCTTTTGATCCCGGCATTGATCCTCATTTTAAATCATATGATCCTGCGCCCGTTGAACCGGATCCGGACGGCGCTTATCAATTTAAAACAGGGGCAGCGGGAATACCGTATCCACAAACACAAATATGCGGAGGAATTCAGAAGTATCAACCAGTCCTTCAACGAGATGGCGGATAATATCGAGGCGTTGAAAATCGAAAATTACGAAAAAGAGCTGCAGAGACAGAAGATGGAACTGCGGAACTTACAGTTGCAGATACATCCACATTTTCTGTTAAATATGTTCAATCTGGTACACTCTCTGGCGCAGATCGCGGATTACCAGAATATCCAGAAGCTGGCGCTTTATCTGTCCAATTATTTCCGCTACATTTTCCGGAGCGGGCAGGACACGGAGCCGTTTGAACAGGAGCTGGCGTTGATCAGGGAGTATCTCGATATCTCGGAAATACGTTATCCGTCGGGGTATGAGGTGGATTACGATATAGAGGCAGAGACACTGGGAATCCAGATACCGCCGCTTTTGATCCACAATTTTGTCGAGAACATTTTAAAGCATGCGCTTGTGCCGGATCGGATCGTCCACATCCTTATCGTTGCGCATTATGCGGATGGATTTGCGGAGTTCATGATCGTGGATGATGGAGCGGGGATGCCGGAAGAAATGGTGGATGCCATCAATAAGGAGCAGTACAAATACCCCATGGACAAGCAGGTTCATGTGGGAATTGCGAATTCCAGCGCGCGCATCAAGAGTTTTTACGGAAAAGAGAGCACAGTATCTGTGGAGTCGATGAAGGATCAGGGAACCTGTTTTACGATACGGTTTCCGTACACATTGGAGGAGACAGTATGAATATCTTATTGGTCGATGATGAGGTAATTACCATAAAGGGTATGATGGACGGCATTAACTGGAAAGAGTGTGGCATTGATGGGGAAGTTTTTGTCGCCTATAATTCCGTGGAGGCATTGGACATTATCCACAACAATAAAGTGGATCTGATCTTATGCGATATCGAGATGCCCGGGGAGAATGGGATCGAGCTGTTAAAAAAGATCTATGAGATTGACAGCACGATAAAAGTGATCTTTTTAACCTGCCACGCCAAGTTCGAGTATGCGAGGGAGGCGCTGCGCCTTGGGTGCAAGGATTATATCCTAAAGCCTGCGCCGTATGACCAGGTGGAGAAGACG
>CAVCFM010000011.1:0-2456 GCA_963601305.1 bacterium
CAAGGAATGACCCCAGCGCGCTGACCGCAATCGCCGCAGCCACAAACAAGACCGCGAGTGCCTGAAATCCGGAGCCGAAAAACAGATCATACAGTTCCGCCGAGAACAGCCGGTAATAGAGCAGATTCAGTGGCATGGTAAGCGGGATAAACAGCCATGCAGCAAAAAATACCGCCTTATCTTCCTGATACCCGCCAAAGATCAGCACGACCAGAAGTTCTATCACCAGCCCGGTGATCAGACTGGAAAAGAACATGACCGGTGCCATAAAAAGCTCCACCAACCCGGTAAATACCGCAAAAAACAGTACCGAACCGACCTTTCTGGTCTTCACCAGTGCGATCGCCGGAAACAGCGAGAACTGCAGCGCTGTTACCAGCTGCGCCAACCCGAAGATATATATCTGGGAGACCACCGCCATCACGGCTGCCGTGCAGGTCGCCACCGCAGATATGATTGCCAGAAAGACGATGTCCTTTACCGTAAACTTTTCAAAAATTTGCTTCCTCAACTCTTTTCTCCTCTTTTTTATTTGATGTTTCTCTGTAAAACTTTGGTTCTTAAATTTCGTTACATTGTCTCGAATGACAACACATCGTCCGCAATTCCCATTGTGGATTTGCGGTGCGATACCAGAAGGATCGTCTTATTTTCCTTTTCTTCCGCAAGACTCTTTAAAATAATGCCCTCGTTTAAGCTGTCGATATTGCTGGTCGGCTCATCGAGAAAAATCATGTCCGAGTCGTGTAAAAATGCTCTGGCGATGCCGATGCGCTGCCGCTCCCCGCCGGAGACGGACGCCCCCGCCTCGGACAGTTTTGTGTCGTAGCCCTCCGGCAATGTCATGATAAATTCATGGATGGACGCCTTTTTTGCCGCCGCAATGACTTCCTCTCTTGTGGCATCCTCCTTCGCAACCTTGATATTGTTTGCGATGGTGTCATGGAACAAAAATGTCTCCTGTGTCACGTAAGAGATATGCTGCCGCAGCGCTGCGGTGTTGATGGTGCCCACCGCTTCCCCGCCGTAGGCGATGATGCCGCCATCCGGCTCATAGAACCGCATCAGAAGCTTTAACATCGTGGATTTGCCACAGCCGCTTTTTCCTAAAATGCCGTGGATACCGTGCTCACTAAACGCAGCCGAAAATGCTTTTAGCACCTGTGTTTTCTCTGACTCTCCCTCTTCCTGATAAGAGAAATCCACATCCGAAAGCGTGATATCGCCCTGCATGCTTTCACTCTTTCCTGTCACATCCTCCACCAAAGGCTCCTCCTCCAAGATGGCGAGCACACGCCTGCCGCTTGCCAACGTGTGATGCAGGTTGTTTGAGAGCGCTGAGAGTGCCGCCGTCGGTCCAAAGGAGCTCATCATCGCGATCGTGGCTACCACCGCCTCATATTCCGGGAGTGCTCCCGCCATCACAAGCTGCCCTGCGATGACTGCCATCAGAATTCCCGCTGCCAGAATCACGCCGTCGGTCACCACGCGCTGTGTGTTTTCTTTTCCTTTTAATTTACGGTTAATCCCCTCTAACTTTTTCGTGCGCTCTCTCATATCCGCACTGCGGCTCTCATTCTGCTGATACTGCAAAATCTCCGTCAGTCCGTAAAGGTTATCCAGCACACAGGTGTTTAAGTCTCCAAACGAGTCGCGGTACTGCTGCCCGTCCTCCCGTCCCTGTCTGCCATTCACAAGCGGAATCACCAGCCCTACCACCAGATATGCCGCAAGGGCGAACACGCCAAGCGCCACATGCATCCTTCCCAGAAACCAGACCATGACACCGGAAGTGATCACTGCAATCGCGATCGGAGATATGGTGTGCGCGTAAAATACCTCTAAAAGTTCAATGTCACTGGTGATGATCGATATCAGATTTCCTTTTTTGCTGCCGTCTAATTTTGCCGGTGCAAGGCGACGCAGCGCCGCAAATACCTGATGCCTGATGCGCGCTAAAAGCTTAAATGCAATGTAGTGGTTGCTCGCCTGTTCCGCATAGCGCAGGATTCCCCTTGCGACGGCGCAGAGGACTGCCAGTGCAAATATCCTGCCTAACTTCATCCCCTGCCACAGACCGGTCACGGTAAGGAGCCCATAACCGCCGAGGATCGTGATAAATGTTGCCATCAGGTTGCCCACGCATCCCATCAGGATTGCCACAAGCATGACAGGGAGCAGTGGCTTTACCATTCCGATCAGCCCTGCCATCACCGCAAAGCCGCTTTTTTCCTTCTTATTCATGGTCACTGCCCTCCCTTCCGTACTGCTCTAATTTCTGTTGTTCCGTAAATAACGTGTGATAATAACCATTCTGTTCCATCAGCTTACCGTGCGTTCCCTCTTCCACGATCTCGCCGTCCCGCAGCACAAAAATCGTATCGCAGGACATCACATTTGCCAGGCGGTGGGAAATCAGAATCACCGTTTTTTCTTTTGCCAGCCCTGACACAACC
>CAVCFM010000012.1:0-2614 GCA_963601305.1 bacterium
GGATTATCTGATTTCGGGGTTGTCCGGTGGCGCGGTAAAAGAGTAGCAAACAACATACAACGTACAAATGGAGGTACAAAATGAAAAGAAGGAAATTTGCAGCATTGACAATGAGTATGGTAATGGCGGTATCCGTGATGGCGGGATGTGGCAGCACAACTACGGATACGGCGGCAGATGCGGCAGCAGAGAATACGGCGGATGAATTGGAGATCACAGAAAATGCTGCAAAAGAGGATACAGTGAGTGCATCCGGTGAAACTGTAAAATTAACGATTGCAGCCAGAGGTGGTTCCCATGTGGATGTGATCGAGGCGGTAAAAGATAAGTTTGAGCAGGAAAACAATGTGGAAATCGAAGTACTTGGGTTAGAGGCAGCAGATTTAAAGCAGAAAGTAGCTTTGGATGCGATGAACGCACAGGGAACATATGACATTGTCATGATTGATGACCCGGTCATGCCGGAGTTTACCGAAAGCGGAGTTTTGTTAGATCTGACGGCAGAGGGATATGAGGATGATTCGGATTTTCTGGAGGCATCGCTGGCGCTGGGAAAGAGTCCCTATGCAACAGGGGATACCTATGCACTCCCATTTTCCGGAAATGTGCAGCTGTTATTCTATAACGAAGACGTGCTGAATGAGGCAGGTGTGGAAGTACCACAGACATGGGAGGATGTTCTCTCTGTCTGCCAGACTGCAAAAGAGAGTGGAAAAAACGGTTATATTATCCGTGGACAGCAGGGAAATCCGATTGTGTCTGATTATCTGCCGCTTTTGTGGGCGTATGGTGGAGATGTGTTTGACGACGACTGGAATGTACTTGTAGATTCTGATGAGGCGAAGGCTGCAATGCAGATGTATATGGATCTGTATGCAACTGGAGAAAATTTTGAAAAGAACGATATGGTGGCGAGTATTTCAGGGGGCGACAGCGCGATGGGACTTGGATGGCCGTCATGGTTTATCGCAGATGGTTCTGCTGCTGCAAACTATGCGGTGATTCCGGGAAAAGTTTCTGCCGATGCAACTTCCTACGCATCCGGTGAGATCGGCAACTGGATGATGGGCATTCCGGCAAATTGCCAGAATAAAGAATTGGCAATGAAATTATTACAGTATTTAACCAGCGAGGAAGTACAGCGCACAGCAGTAGATGTGGGAGCAGTACCTACAAGAACAAGCGTGTTTACCGATGCAGAAATTCTGGCGAAGTATCCGTATTTAGAGACATTGCAGGCAGGGACCGAGAATTCAGTGGTAAGACCGAGAACTGCAAAATGGTCCAGCATCGAGGAGGCGTATGGTACAGAACTCTCCAATATTGTTACAGGAACAAAGACGATTGACGAGGGACTTGCAGATGCAAAAAGCGCAATTGAGGCAATTATGAGTCAGAATTAAGGTTGGAGGAAATGTTGTGAAAAAGAACAGGCAGACATTTGCATATGCAATGACAACCCCGGCACTTCTGGTGTTGCTGCTGCTAAGTGTGTTCCCATTACTATATATCGTAAGATACAGCTTTACCAACAGTTATCTGTTGTCTCGGGAACCGGCAGCGTGGGTAGGATTTTCAAATTACATCAATATATTTAAAGACAGTTTTTTTCGGATCGTGTTAAAAAATACGTTATTATTTACTGTGGTCGGAGTGACTGTTGAGACGACACTGGGGATTGCCCTTGCTGTTTTTGCAGACAGTTTTACCAGAGGAAAAAAATTGCTGCGGATCGTATTGATGCTGCCGATGCTGCTTCCACCGGTAACAGTGGCACTTGTCTGGCAGACAATGTTTTCAAATAACAACGGCATTTTAAACCAGATACTTGAATTTATGCACATGGGGAAGGTAAACTGGCTGCAGGATGTGCATACTGCGTTGCCGGCAATCCTTGCCATTGATATCTGGCAGTATACGCCACTGGCATTTTTGCTGGCGTATGCTTCCATACAGACGGTATCGCAGCAGCAGTATGAGGCGGCAGCCCTTGACGGAGCAAATCGATGGAATATGTTCTGGGATATTACAATGCCGAACATTTTAAGCGGTGTCCGCATGGTAATTCTGCTTCGTGTGATCGATACCTTCCGTCTGTTTGATAAAGTGAATATTCTCACGAAGGGCGGACCGGCAAATTCAACTGCGACGATCACGCAATATATTTATCAGTATGGAACGAAAAATTTTCAGATAGGATACGCGTCTGCGGCATCTGTGATCATGACTGTGATTGTGGTAGCAATGTCAGCGGTATATTTGAAACAGTCACTGAAGGAAATCGTGTAGTGGATGAAAAGGAAGGGAACATGTAATATTGTTGCATGTTCCCTTTAACTTTGTTGCAGTTTATCCGCAGAGCATTGCCAAGCAGAGATTATACGTTATAATAAAAATAGAAAAATGATGTACAGGAGGTCTGCCATGATTTGGGAAGATGTATTAGCAAAGTTTAAAGAACTATTTGGGGATGAGGGCGAGATCGGCGTCTATTTTGCACCGGGACGTGTCAATATGATCGGTGAGCATACAGACTACAACGGAGGTCATGTATTTCCATGTGCACTTACCATCGGTACATATGGTGTGGCAAGAAAAAGAGCCGACAAAAAGC
>CAVCFM010000013.1:0-8012 GCA_963601305.1 bacterium
CGGATTCCCACCGGCTTGACTACACACCCTTGGCTGGGCGCACAACTGGAAGTTGTCAGAATAAGTCTTATCTGCCAAATAGCATTTTTACAACTCTCTCTAATTCTCTTCTCTCCTGCACATCGTCATAACAGCTCTCTCTGTCATCAATCCCTTTTACAGGGTCTATATAAAACAGCCCATCCCGGTTACAGTAGAATAGAATTCTTTTCACTCCATTTATCTTAAATCTCGCCTCTGCATTTCCCTCAGGATAAAGCTTTACCATCTGTATTCTGTCAGAAGACTCCGCAGCAATAAATGATATGTAATGACTTTTTTTCATATCATGTTCTATGCAGACATAATACTCATCCTCCACCCGCTCAATCAATATCTTATGATTTTCGTCCGTTTCCTCCGGCTCTGCAGCCGTCAAAAGAATACCATGACAATGGATTACCGCCTCCCCCATACTGTGGATCACATTTCCACAGATCGGGCATATGTAAAATTTGGATTTCAATACATTCGCAGATATATTGGAATTAAAGACCGTATTTCCTGATATCAATTCTGTAACTGATATCGAAAACGTATCTGCTATGGTCTCAAGCAATGTAATGTCCGGATATCCTTTGCCCGTCTCCCACTTCGAAATGGTCTTATCGCTGACTCCCAGCCTATTTGCCAACTGTAATTGTGTCATTTCATTTTTTTCACGCAGTCCTTTGATCACTGCCCCTGTAACATATTGGTTCATCTTTTCCACCTCCATATGCAATCATAATCCTAAATTGGCATATCAGGTACCTACGGAAAGTAGAGCGATGCATTCCAGGGAACGTGTAATTGCCACATAGTTATGTGCTTTTCTTCAAAATTACATACAACGTTTTTGTGCCTTTCTTCAAGATTTTATAATCCTAAAAAGTCCTCATCTATGATGATCACATTTCTGGCACTGTACCATTTCATTCTCGCCATCTTCCTTATAGAAGACATCTGACCACTGACAGATGCTCTGCAAAATAGGCACAACTGATTTTCCTTTTTGTGTCAGGGAGTATTCCACTTTCGGTGGAATTTCGTCATAAGACTTCCGGTCAATAATCCCATCTTCTATCAGATCTTTTAATGTCGCTGCCAGGACCGCATCTGTTATGTTATACATTTCCTTACGGATCTCGCTGTAACGCAGCCTTTCATTTGCTGACAACACACATATGATACGTGACTTCCATTTGCCGCCAAATATTGCAAGACCATATTCGAGCGGACAGCGTATATCATCATCTAATTTTTTCTTATATTTCGCCATATAAAATCACCTTCAAACTATAATTTTGTTTTATTATAGCTTGAAGGCAATCTTTTTTGTAGTTACTATGAAATTTATTAGCACATTTTATATTAAAGTTCTTTTTTATTATCTGCGCCAGGTGTTGTAACGATTACTTTGGACGGTGTGATAACAAGCGCTCCCTTTGCCGTTGCTGCACCGTGAAACATCTTCTCAACCATTGCCTTAAATTTGTCTACTAATTCTCCCTCTGTTATATATGAAGCCTCGCCCTTAATCTGATATCCTTCCAGGTTCTGTGCATCATATACAGAAATGGCAATCTTTCCATTGCCTGCTTTGATGTTGTTTAATGTTGTCTCAAGAAAAACATCTCCCACAACCAGCTTACCATCATCTGTAACATCCTTAAACGCTACAGGAACTACATTAGGCTCTCCGTTTGCACATGTAGCAAGATCCCACATACTATTCTTTAATACTTTAACTACTGATTCATTTAACATTAAATATACCTCCTGTTTGTATCTGTATAAGTTACCTGATGTATTCATGTTAACGAATCAACTTCTGTTTTGAAAGATATTAGTAAATTTATAAGTCACTCTTAAATTTGATAGTATCCGATCTTATCCACTAATTTCATTCGATGATCGATAACTCCTTATCAACAATGGCAGTTCCGCGATCAGCATGCCAATCCATCCCGCAAGATACGAATATGGCAGTGCTTCAATCTGTAATGAAAATACAAATACGAGGACAGCGGCGGCAATGACGCGCACCCCCATATTGATAAAGCTGCTGATCAAAGTAATCTTTAGATCTCCGATCCCCCTGAAATATCCCTGGATACCGTTCGTTGCCGCCGGCAGCAGATACATAAATGAAATCAGGCGGAGATATGTAACACCATGTCTGCAGACTTCTGCATCGCTTGAAAATAGCCGCATCAACGGATCTGCAAATGCAAAACATACGATAAAGATCAAAATTCCATACACCAGCTCAATACACATGCCACACCGGAATGCCTCTTTCAACCGGCTTTTCTTCCCGGCGCCTTTGCTTTGCGCCATCAGTGCCGTCATCGCATGCGCGATATTCTGCTCCGGTGTGTAGGCAAAATCATCTATCCGGTTTACAACCGCAAATGCAGCTGCTATCGCAACTCCCATGGAATTGACGATTGCCTGTATTCCCAGTTTGCCAAGCTGTACCGTTGCCTGCTGCATGGCAGATGCCCATCCATACGAAACCGTTTTTCCCAGCAAAGCCTTATCAAATATAAACCATTTTTTTCCTAACTGTAGTATCGGTACCTTTTTCTGGATATAAATGATGCATAGCAGGCAGGAAAGCGCTTCACTTAAGACCGTCGAAATAGCGCATCCCTCACTCCCCATATTTAAGAACAGTACAAAAAACAGATCTCCGAGAATATTTATAAGTGCACTTATGATCAAAAAATATAGCGGCGACTTACTGTCCCCCAGTGCACGCATGGTACTTGCCAGACAATTATACACAAAAGTAAACACAAGACCGGCAAATATGATGCGCAGATACCTCATCGTCATACCCATAATAGATGCGTCAACCTGCATAATAAGCAGTATCGGATGGGCAAATACTATACATAGCACCGATAAGATCAGTGAAAATACGATCCCCGACAACATCGTCGTGCTAATCTGCCGGTGCAGACAATCATAATCCTTTGCGCCAAATTGATTGCCCATCAAAATGCTGGCACCCATACATAATCCATTTAAAAACAGTATAAATAAAGTCGATATCGGATTACAGATACCAACGGCTGCCAAAGCCTCTTTGCCGACGTACCGCCCGACAATGATGCTGTCGACGGCATTGTAGGTCAGCTGAAAGAGATTGCCCAGTACCAGTGGTATCGTAAAACCGATCAGTTGTGGTGTTATTTTTCCGGTTGTTAAATCTTTTTCCATAAAATCTGTTTAGCTTTCTCGTTCTTTTTCCATTAACTCAAATAATTCAAGGTCTTTTAGATGATTTTCCATATTGAGGATCAGTAAAACGCTTCTCTCTTCTTCGGTATACAGATATTCTCTCTGCCATTTATAGTAATGAGGACCATCCCCTAAGTTTCTGAGATATGCCATCAGGCCTTCCAATACCCAGGCGCTCTGTTTTACATCCGTGAGACATTCATTGTGATAGAAACCTTTCCATTTGCCGTGCTCTCTGCTATGCATTGCATGATCCGCATTGAGATATTCCTTCCTTGCCTTTCCGGAATAGTAAAATGCCTCCTGGTATCTGTCAGCAAGCGCATATTTTAACGCCTTTGTCACGTAATAGGCTCCGCGGTAACAGTAAAAATGTATCTGTCCCTGAAGCATAAGCGAATCCCTGAACAGATCCTTATTTTCCTCTTTCATCGTGCATAACGTTTTTTCACACGACAGCAGATATTGTTTGTAATTTTCTTTTCCCGCTTCACACAATTTCTGGTACCATGTGATCTGTTCTGAAAGGCTTTCTTTTTTGCCTGTCCACTCTAAATCCCAAGAAGCCTTTGTCTTATCTTTCATATACTGTGATATCAACATTCTTGCAACATGATTGGTAAATTGCTCCCCTGCATGTTCATCTTCATGTTTTCCATATGCTACCGCACACTCCGGATATTTTTTGAAGCATGTTTCAATATTTTCCTTTGATGTCTCAGTTTCACCCGGATAGTATGCAGATACATATTGCGCTCTGTGTTCCGCAATATCGATAGTTCCTGTTTTCCACATATCCGCTATAAAGTCAAGATAGTATACATGAGGCTTTACATTGGAACAGTTAATGATCCAGTAATCATCTGCGCCTGAAGCAAGGGCTCTCTGCAATTCTCCCTTCACCAATTCCGGGGAATTCTGTAACATGGTAATATGGTTTGCCGCCTGTAGATCATAAAATGATACATGAAAATATATCCCGTGTCTGCCATTCTGCCCTTGCGGCAGTGAATATACACGGGGATTACTATTTCCCTGCCTTCTGCTGACCATTTTCCCATATCCGTTGTCTGCCCATATTTTAATGACATCATCCGGAATTGACAGATATCCCTTCTGATATAAATCCATCATTTCTCCATATAGGTTCGTGCAGCACTGTGCCCCGGGCTCCGATTGTTTTACCATATCATACTGGATACGGATCAGATCACTGATCAGCTGCCCTCTGGCTTCATCGGTCCTGTATTCCGGATCGTTCTCCCAGAACGGGCAGTCTCCCTGCCCCCGAAATCCAAGATTCCAGATTACTCCCTGATCTTTCTGCCTTGCAATCGCTTCCTTCCAAAGCGCCCGGTATTTTTTTCCATGCTCTTTGTAAGATGGATTAAGCCCGGGATATGCCTGTAAAAACATCTCTGCCCCAAGGGGTTCTGCATGATGGTGCGTAATCATAAGTCCCATGTCTGCAGCCATTTTGCTGTATTTCTTTGCATTGCTGCCTGTTCCCGGGATCACCATGTTACCGCCCAGACGCAACAACGCTTCGAATACCATTTCCCACGGTTTATCTTTCTTTTTATCAACCGACCAGTCAGTGATAAGCACTTCATCATTGATAAACCATCCCCGATATCTGACTCTGTAAGGAACCGAATTACAGCAATAATCATCCTGTATGGTAATCTCATTCACTTGCTCTATCTTTTGATCATTCCAAAACCAGAACTCCGTAATACCAAGAATTTTTTTGCTTATCTCATAAATCCCGTATATAAATCCAAGATCATCGGATGCAGAAATAACAAGTGTGCCCTTTTTTATCACAATCTGAAACTGCTCTTTTCCATCCATGACTGCTGCATTCTCAAGACATATGACTGCACCCTCATCCTGCGTTTCATAAAATTTTTTTCTGATATCCCGTTCCAGACTCTTTATTGCGTAACCTACTGCCGTATTTCTTACTCCCACAACAGTCGAGTTTCTGTTAATTTTTATCCCCATGTTGGATATCTTCCCTCCCCCGGTTTACCGCTTTTCGTCAGCTCTATATTTTACCGGACAAACTGAATCCATCCGATTATAAACAAATGTAGCGGATAATATATGTAAAACAGCCACTTCATGATCTGGTTCAGTCTTCGGCTGCTGCCCCGCTTTCCGTTGTACATTCCAATAACCGGTATCGATAAAACAACTGCCATTTGCAGCAAGCCATATACTTTATCGATGGCAAAGAAATATACCATCGCATAAATCGCTACATAAAAAATCATCCACAGCATTTGTGTCTTAAATTTACCCCGGTTTGTCCCAAATGCCAAAATACACAAGCTGGCAACGCAGCTCCAGTCACTCGGGAAACTGATGACACAGATAAGAATGACGAGCAATATTTTTACCGCATTCTGCTTTATCCTGGGGCTGTCCACCACCCGCAGCAGCACCAGGCCCCATGCAAGCGACCACATAACACTTGTCTGGTTTAAGACATTTCCATAATAAAAAGGAATGAATGATTTCCAATCCACAAAATCCGCAGATGCAAACACATAAGCAAAATGCGAGATAACGGCAAACACAAATAAACGTTTTGTATATTTGTTGATATCTTTTGTGTAATGGTATCCCTCCGCGATAAAATAGCACATAACCGGACAGGTGATCCTGCCGATCATATGCAGCACGATCGGGACGATTTCCTTGGGATATCCCGGAAAGATCATCCATGTAATATGGTCTATGGTCATTGCGATAATCGCGATCACCTTTATCATATTTGAGTCTAATGTTTTTCTCATAACTGCTCCCACTCCCGCTCTAATCCAGTCTGCCTGTGATGGCATCCTCTATCATTCCCGCCAGTTTTTCTGTGTCCACAGGCATAATGTGGCAAGGCATCGGTCCAAATGAGGCAATCATTTCCACCAACTTGTCGTGTTCCTTCGGGTCTGCCGCAAGCTCGCCGTAAGTAAATGCAATCCCGAATTCCTGATATAGTTTTTTCAGAGCCGCAAGTGCCTCACGAAGCAGCGCTTCATCCTCTTTTCCGGAGGTGTCAACACCAAGAATTTCCCTAAAATAACGGTAAAAAATCTCCTTCTCCGAGCTTGCACGGTAAATTTCTTTTAACCAGTACGGAAACAGTCCCGTCAATGCCTGTGGATAATTCAGCCCCAGATATCTCTGTGCAAACGATTGCAGCGGATAAGGAATAAATTCCGGGTCCCGCCCAAAATCATTGATGCCCGACAGGCTGAGAGCACTGTTCAAAAGCAAGTTTCCGCGCGCCTCCATATCTTTTTCATCGGCAAGACTTCTTCTCAAACATTCCAGAATGGTTTTCATCGAACCTTCCGCATAGTGCTCCGCCAGCACTGAACGGGTCAGATTCAGATAATTTATAGACAGCTGCACAAATGCTGTCATCTGGCCATATACCAGTACCGAATTCGGCAGTGACATCATATAAGCCGGATTTAACCAGGTAAATACAGCCTTCCCAACCGGGCAGCCAGCCTGAAGTCCGGTTTCATCCAATGTGATCTGAACATCTGCATTTGTCTCAGAACCGGACATCGGATTCGTTGGAACCGTCACAACCGGAAGATGTGAGAGCCCTTCTGTAGAAAGTTCATACGTCAGATATTTTTCCATCGGTACCTCTGCATGCAAAGCGCCAAGCGCAATGGCTTTTGCCAGATCCATGCTAACGCCTCCGCCAATTCCCATAACTACCTCGATTTGTTCCTTGAGACAAAGCTGAATTCCCTCATTGACCTTGCTGAGCAAAGGCTCTCTGCCTGCCTTCATACAAAAACTCTCAATTCCTGCTGCTGTCAGGCTGCTCTCCAGCTCTTCATAATGGCCGTTGGCAATAAAACTTCCAGTTGGAACGATCAGCAGCCTCTTTCCCAGCTTCGCAATCTCTTCTGCGACCAGTTTTATCTGATCTGCACCATAAATAATTTTAACGCCTCCATCAAATATAAAATCTTTCATCTAAATTCTCCTTTTCTATATCTATAAATTACGCTACCGTTAATACAAGCTCTACTTCGTCATCTTCCTCATTCCCTGTCAGCTCAAATCCCAATGATTCATACAAAGAAAGCGCATGAGAATTCTTTTTATTGCAGGTAAGGACAACCCTGTCAGAATTGCCAAAAGGCTTCTTTTTAATGTAATCCAACACCAGTTTTAGTGCCATCCTTCCATAACCTTTTCCCTGATGCGCCTCATCTATCATCATATGCCAAATATCATATTCCGGAATATCATAATCATAAATCACCATTACATATCCCACCATCTGGTCATCCTGATAAATTCCAAATGGCTGACACTGGTTGCGATAGACATAAGCCTGTGCAAGACTGCGGATAGGGTTCGAGACAAATTCTTCCTGATCTTTTTTCAATTTTAATTGAAATGCATCCATAAAATTATCCTCAGTAATATCCCTTATAGAAATCGCCATAAACAGACTCCTTTCTTTACTCAAAATAAATCCAGCATGTTATCCAAGTATATTTTTTCTCTGACATGCAGCTGATATTCGGGCTTTGTCATATAATAGAGCAAAAATTCCAAAATCAGCGCACTGCCAAGTCCCCGCCCCTCGATTTTAAAATTGGAAAATCCCATTGGCAGGTAAACATTTTGAATATCGTCGATGCCGATAAAACCCGGACTTGTCATCGCCTTCGAAAACCGATAACCATCACCTGCATCAGGTG
>CAVCFM010000014.1:0-4311 GCA_963601305.1 bacterium
GATGCATATTACAAAGCGGAAAAGGGAGACCTCGAACCGCTCATGCAAAGCATCTGCATGATGCTTGCTGAAAAAGGTATCATAGTCAAAGAATTATATGGCATGATACACGATAAAGATACGCGCATCTCTTGGGATGACGTATCTAAGCAGTACGTTGTTGAGCCGAAACCTGCTCACTTCCACTTATACGGTAAATTTAAGACCGGGATGGGCGGCACAATAGCTCAAATAGCAAGTGCTGTCGGACTGCCGCCGGAATTTATTACAAAATCCGGCAAAGGGAAGTGGTCGTATGATGATAGGTTAGCATATTTGATTCACATCAAATACCCTGACAAATATCATTATGAGCCATCTGAAGTTAAATTTGTCGGTACATATGAAACTTCGGATGGCAGGATTATTGCATCTGCATATAATCCCGACGGCACGCCAGTCTGCAAACCATATATGAATATCTATATGGAGCGAAAGGAAGACTGGAAAAAG
Source organism: bacterium (assembly GCA_963601305.1). Classification (GTDB taxonomy): domain Bacteria; phylum Bacillota; class Clostridia; order Lachnospirales; family Lachnospiraceae; genus Roseburia. The sequence goes on from CAVCFM010000014.1 coordinate 493, forward strand.
GGTGAAGCCTTCATAAAAACAAAGAAGGCTAAAGTAGATATTGATTGGCTTGAGGAAAGAATTCTCACTGGAGAAGTTTCCAAAGACCAAGTCATCTTAACAGATGACTATTACGATATCTACGCCCGCAACAAAAGGCGGTGCGAGGATGCCTTTGACACCTGTGCCCAGAGAAGAGCTTATAAAACACTCCAAGCGTTGCAAAATGGAGAGTTTAAGCTAAGCGTCTTCTTCATCACAGGGGAGTCTGGTAGCGGAAAGACTAGACTTGCATTGAAACTTTGCAAGCATCTAGTTGCATATTCCGAAACCATCGCGGCATCGCCAAAAGACGTTTGGCGAGTATGCCAAACTGCCGCAACAAACCCTATGGACGATTACCATGGAGAAGAAATTCTCATGATGGATGATGTCCGAGGTGCGGCAATGACGGCATCTGATTGGCTGAAACTTCTTGACCCGTACAATGCGAGTCCGGCATCAGCCAGATTTCACAATAAGATGCCAGCGTGCCGAGTCGTCATCATCACGAGCTCAAAGCCACCGCTTGACTTTTTCTATTACTGCAAGATTGGTGGTGGCGACAGGAGCGAAGCTATCGACCAGTTTATGAGACGTATTCAATCTCTGGTCAAAGTAATAGATGCCGATGATGACGGCATCCTATTAAATGTAAACGGCGTTCCGATGAATATCGGAATAGCCGATTGCATGAAGGCTGAGACGCAGTCGAAACTAGCGGATAAGCCGTTTGGCTCATATATTCCATTGAGCTATGACTTTCCTGTCATGAGCTACATGACAGAAGAAGACGCGCTTAACGCATTAGTTTCGACTGTCGAGACAAATAATCTTCCCGATGACGAACGGAAAGCCAGAGAGGCAATCCTTAACGACATACGGGAAGAAGCTCTCGCTGATGCGAAAGCGTATGAGCAAGAAGCAATTCCGAAAACGGATGCTTCTAGCTCGGTTATATATGGCTATTGATAGTCATATATAACAATTAACGTTTAGTTGCCGCAAATGGCTCTATGGGGCAAATACAAGCCCACAGAGCCATCTCAGTTCCGTAGCTAACTATTCGTTAAACTTGTGTTTTGCGAATAAATACATCAGTATACCACTTAGCAAAAGCTCTCCTAATCCGCGTGCATCCAGCCGGCACCTTTCAACAGTTCAATCAAATCCAGGCATCTAGCAGATTTCATCTGAGTCAAGAATAATCGTAAACGGACCATCGTTTAACAACGAAATCTTCATATCTGCACCAAAAATTCCTTGTTCTACAACCGAAACCTGCCCCTTGCAGGCATCAATGATATAGGTATAAAGTTCCTTTGCCATATCAGGTTTTCCTGCATTAGTGAAGGATGGACGGTTTCCCTTCCTGCAATCTGCATATAATGTAAACTGTGAGATCAAGAGCAATTCTCCGTCCACATCATGCAATGACAGATTGGTTTTTCCATTGGTATCCTCAAAAATCCGAAGACCGATTAATTTTTTTATCATTTTGTCAGCGATTTCCGTTGTATCGTCATTGGAAATCCCGATCAATACCATAAAACCTGTCTTTATACTTCCAACCGTTTGTCCGTCCACATCACACGATGCAGAGCTCACACGCTGCACTACAAACTTCATAATTTTGTTCGATACTCCTTTTTTCATAAAAAATATTATAAATCCATCTGGGAAATCTTATCGCCGATTTCCAGGAAAGAAACGTCCTGCACCAGTTTTTTGACCTCCGCCCATTCTGCCGCAAACGCCTCTGGAACCGAAATGTTCGTAAAGTTTTTCTCCCACTCCAACAATTTTTCCATGTCAAAGTTCTCAGCGATATCCTTTAACTCGGTAAGGCTTGCCCTCATAGCCTCCTCTGAAATTGCTTCTGACGGAGCATCCGTTTCCACTCCAAGATAAGTCTGTATATCTTCCGCACACACCTGTAGCATACCAAGCAGTCTTTCTGCTCCATTCCAGGCAGCTTCATATTCTCCCTGGTGGCAGTTCTCCTCTAATGCCTTGGCAAATTCCGAGATTTCGTTCGCGCCTACCATCTTAGATGCGCTCTTTAGGCCATGTACTGTAATTGTATAATTCTCTTTATCCTGATTCTGGCGGAACCTGGAAATCTTTTCACTGATTTCCGGAACAGAATTGAGGTAATCCTGCAAACACTCCTCAAACGCTTCCTTATCTGTATAATACTGCTTTGCAGATGCGATGTCTATCCCTGGAATCTCAATATTCCATGCATCTGTCTCATTCTCTTCTGGAGTCTGCTCTGTCATAAGCTCCATTTCGTAATTAAATATTACCTTGTCATTCGGAAGCCATTTGCGCAGAATATCCTGCAATTCTCTCTCATTAATCGGCTTGCTGATAAAGTCCTGCATGCCCTCCTCGATATATCTTTCATACATGCTGGACATCACATTAGCTGTGAGCGCGAGGATTGGAAGTTTACAATAATAAGTATCTCCGGTCACATCTGCAAGATTTCAAATCTGCTTTGTAGCCTCAAATGTTCTTGTCCTTCGTGCTTCTAAGTATCATTTCATTAAATCCAAGAACTGCATTTAACGGCGTCCGGATCTCGTGGCTCATATTTGCCAGGAACTGATTTTTAGCTTCATTTTCTGAAACAGCTTTCGAATTTTCTTCCACGATTTTCAGTCCAGAGTGGCAAGCAAGTGCAATAATGTACACAACAATGCCAAGGCAAGTAAAGTTTGCCTGACTGATATAATATTTGCCACTGTGGATATACTTCATAAGATCAACCAGCAAAAGCGGCATCAGAACCAGCAGACCAAACAACGGAACACAGGCATATTTTTTTTGCCTTGTATCATTATATTTCAGACTATAAATAATGTCAGAGACCTGAATATATGCAATAAACAGACTGTCTACCACAATCATAATCTGTGTCATACGCAGGGTCTGTGCCAATTCCAGAATATGAGTAAAATGCAGGATGTTATTTCCAATCCAGAAAAGCATCGGAATCACTGCCGCGATTTTCGCAAGCCGTCTGGTCCGCTCCCTCTTGTTATAGGTAAAATAAAGTGCGATTGGAACCGGCGCCAATGCAAGTATCTCAAATGCAAAGACACTGAACTGCTTCATATTCTGAAATGTAAACTGAAGGCATCTGGTCTCCGTAAATCCCCACATCGAAATTGACAGCGTAAAAAATGCCAGGCAGATACACTCGCGGTAAACCTCCTTTGTGATCACATAGAGCATGACACAAAGAATCACAAGAATTACAGCCAACAGCAACAACACACTTGCCCCGATAATCGTTCCCACATTATCTTTTTGCAGCTTCATCAAAAAGCTTCCGCGTTCACCCAGATACACACTTCCGGGACCTCCCAGATAGCGCGCCACGTCTCCGCTTAGTTCAAGCCTGATCTCTTTTCCAGAATCCCGGGCACTAAGCTCGGCTTCCACCCAGTAATTGCCGGGCAGGGAAAAGCAGGTGGAAGAGTTGCTCTCCTGACTTTCATATATACAGATATCATCAATATAAACATTGACATCAACATGGCGAGCACGAAAATAAAATGCAGTTTTATCCGTTATCTCCGGCAGTGTATTACTCAAAATCAACGTCGTTGAATCACCTGCATTCAACGTTGCCGGCAATTCTGTAGTGCCGCTTGTGCCATCCGAGAATTCATAATTCCACGGTGCGGCAAATGCAATGTCATCCTGAATTTTAAATGCATGGTCCTCTCCGCTTCTGCCAGCTATATAGAAAAACAGAAACGTAAATCCAAACAGAATAAAATACATGAC
>CAVCFM010000014.1:4321-5075 GCA_963601305.1 bacterium
CACTCCATGACAACCTTCCGATCCGTGACGCTGGTCAAAAAGAACACTGGAATACTTGCGATTGTCTTATCCGGCAGTCCGCGAATTGACCGCAGCCACACGGTATTTTTCAACCAGGCACTTATATTCATTCTTCAATACGACCGGGTCATCATCCACGATCAGTATCAGTGGTTTCTCTTTCACTGTTGTCTCCGGCTTCTTCGGTGCCTCTGGCTTCTTATAACGGAATTTTCCTATCTCACAGCGCTCAATCCCATCTTCTGTACAGTGAAACTCGCCACTTGTCCCATATTCACGGTTCATCTTAACGTTATTTATCTCAATATACGCACCATCACAAATCCGTTTTCGAACGATCAGGGCCACGCTGTCCGCCTTCTCCGGTACATCTGTTTTTAAAACAATATTCGTCCGTTTACCGTTTTCGTTGCCCAGCATAAACACATCACACCGCTGTGCCTCGACTGCTCCGCCTAAAATCTGACCACTCTTGTCCTGTGCAACCACACCATTTTTAGATGTAATCTCCGCATTAATCGCATGGTCAACCACAATGCTTCCTGTGGCAGTCACCTTCGCGTCCTCTATAAAATTGGTTGTGATACTTCCACCGGCTGTGATCACTGCCTTTCCCATTCCGTGAATTCCATGACGCACAACAATATCTCCGCCGGCATTTATCACCGCGCCTTCGATCACGCCATCCACCTGAAGATTGCCGTCAATATTGATGGTAACATCTGTTAAGACA
>CAVCFM010000014.1:5085-8741 GCA_963601305.1 bacterium
ATCCACCTCAAGGTCGCCATCAATGTTGATGGTAACATCCGTTAAGACATCCCCAAACACATGCATATCACCTTTAAAATTGAGCGATTTCATATCGTATCCGACATTTCCTTTGATATCCATGCAGTTCGTGACTTCAAGTCTGTTTTTATCAAATGTAACCTTTCCCTTAATTGCCGCATAATAGTCATCGCCAATTTTCTCGACATTCTTGCAGTTGAGCGGAGGAAGTTCCTTTGCCGGAGCCGGTGCGATTTCTGCGCCGAAAATCGTATAACCGTCACTTCCCTCTCCCGCATGATGATATCTTGCCAAAAGCTGCCCCTCATCTATCAACTGGAATGCCGGGGAATAGTCTACGCTTCCATCCTCATTAATCGTAGGAACATTCTCCTTCACATCTTTATCAAAGAAAAATTCATACCAGCCCTCTGCACCGCGCGTCGCAAACAATCCATTTGCAACCATATACGGCCTTTTGTAAACGCCATATTCCGCCATCTCCCGGATAGCTATATCGTTAATTCCACCTGTGATACCGCGTGTCTCCAGTTCATTTCGCAGCAATTCCTCTGTAATCTCTGTATCACCACCCGGTAAAATAGTAGCCGTGACAGCCATCGCATTTTTCCTGATATTAATCTCAAGCTTTCCTCTCATTTGCCATCTCCTCTTGTGTGATTGTCCGCATGTTGTTTTTCTATCTGTAAATTTTGACTTACAGTACCCAATTATCTTATATCTAGTACCATTATACCATTTTGCATATAAAAGTCTATCAATAAATACCAATTTAAGTTATTATATTTTCTTTTCTGACCCTCTTCAAAAATAAATACCTCTTCCTGTTAAATTATAGTATAATAAGAGCAGTCCAGGAGGTTTACCAATGAAGTTACAGCAGCTATACAGCCATACGCGAAAGGCAATCGATGATTATCAGCTAATTGAATCCGGTGATAAAATTGCAGTCGGCATCTCCGGCGGCAAGGATTCGCTTACACTCCTATATGCGTTGAGCGGGCTCCGCCGTTTTTATCCGAAAAAGTTTGATCTGGTTGCTGTCACGGTAAGCCTTGGATATGAAGAATTTGATTTGACAGCGGTTGCAGCGCTCTGCAGGCAGCTTGACGTTCCTTATCACGTTATCCCCACCGAGATAGCAAAAATTATCTTTGAAGAGCGTCAGGAAAAGTCTCCCTGCTATCTCTGTGCTAAAATGCGCAAGGGCGCGTTAAACAACGCGATAAAGGAACTTGGATGTAATAAGGTCGCATACGCCCACCATATGGACGATGTGATTGAAACCGCCTTTTTATCTATGATTTTTGAGGGACGTTTCTATTCCTTCCCTCCAAAAACTTACATGGAAGATTCTGATCTTACCATCATCCGGCCGATGATTTATGTGTCAGAAGCTGAGGTAAAAGGATTCCAGAATAAATATCAGTTACCCGTCGTCAAAAACCCATGCCCCATGGACGGCAATACCAAGCGCGAATATGTCAAACAATTGATAAGGCAGATAAATCTGGAACATCCCGGTGTGAAAACGCGCCTATTCCACGCAATTCAGACCGGAAATATCGAAGGCTGGTCTGACGCATTAAAAAAGGCTGACTGCTGATTTACAGAAAGGTTATATATGAAGGAAAAAGCTTATTACGAAGATATCAATATCAAAAATGAATTGCGTCTGCGCAAGATGATCGATGAAATGCCGCCGTTTTGCAAACAATTTTTTATTGGGATCGAGCCGACAACCTCATCCAGGACCCGCATTGCTTATGCCTATGACTTATGCTGCTTTTTCGAATATCTGCAACAGGAAAATCCTCTGTGCAAACAAATGGAATTAAAGGACATTCCTCTGTCCATCTTAGATGAGATTACCCCTATGGATATCGAGGAATATCTTTTTTACTTAAAATACTATGAAAAAGACGGCACGAAACATACCAATGATGAGCGCGGCATCAAGCGAAAGCTTGCCTCTCTGCGGTCTTTTTACCGCTATTTTTACAAAAATGAATTGATTCAAAACGATCCGGCAGTCAAAGTTGATATGCCAAAGATCCATGAGAAAAATATTGTCCGTCTGGATGTGGATGAAGTGGCTCGCCTGTTAGACGAAGTGGAATCCGGCGATAACCTGACCACGCGCCAGCAAAAATATCATGAGAAAACGAAAACACGTGATCTGGCGATGATGACACTGCTCCTCGGCACCGGAATCCGTGTATCGGAATGTGTTGGCCTTGATATGGAAGATGTGGACTTCCGGAATAACGGCATCAAAATCCATCGAAAAGGTGGCGCAGAAGTCGTTGTATACTTTGGCGATGAAGTGCGTTCCGCTCTCATGGAATATATGGTGGAGCGTCAGAAAATCACCGCCGAGGACGGCAGCATCAATGCCCTGTTCCTCTCAATGCAGAATCGCCGTATCAGCGTGCGTTCCGTTGAAAATCTTGTTAAAAAATACTCCAAACTGGTAACCAGTCTCAAACACATTACCCCACATAAACTCCGGAGCACTTATGGCACCTCCCTGTATCGGGAAACCGGGGACATCTATCTGGTTGCTGATGTGTTGGGACACAAAGATGTCAATACGACAAGAAAACATTATGCAGCCATCGATGACGACCGCCGACGCAGTGCTGCAAAATATGTACGCCTGCGGGAAGATGAATAAATCGTGAAAAGAATAAGCAAAAATGGACTTTCCTGAAAAGCAAAACGTACCGCATTATGCTGGTACGTTTTCTGCCTCTATAATCTCGTTAATCTTCTCTTCAATCCGCTCTTTGACAAGTGCTGCTATCTCCTGTGTGCGCATCTGACCGTATTCCTCAAATAAAATCGGCTTCAGATAATGCACCTGGGTGGTAACCGGTCCCAAATTAGGGCTGTTAAACACCTTATAGGAATCATACAGTGCCACCGGAACAATCGGCGCATGCGTCTTAAGTGCAATCTTAAAGCTTCCTGCCTTAAAGCCACAAACACGATTGCGATTGTTGAACTCATAGCCACCTTCCGGGAACAGGATATAACACTTGCCGTTCTTCACTTCCTCAGACACTTCGTTGATAATGGAAAGTGCCTGGCGGACATCCTTCTTATCTAAACGCTTTCCCTGCACCAAATCGACAAATTCGCGCACCAGGATCGTGTTAGACTTTGCCTTGTCCATCACAAGGGAACACGGTCTCTTATGGGTATGTATAATCCCCAGTGCATCGTACTTTCCCTGATGGTTGGGATACATCATATAGCCGCCTTCCTCGGGTAAATTTTCAAGTCCGTACGCCTTGGTATGGATTCCACCCGTGAGCTTCATCAGACGGATCACATGCCGTGCAAGCTCGTAGCGTTCTTCCTCTGAATACTGTTCCGGATGGTCCGCTTCCCTTCGCATCTTCGGTATCATATAAGGTGCCCGAAACAGATTCATCAATATCACATAAATAAACTTAATCATAATAACTAAACATCCTTCCGCATATATGTGCGATAGTCTGACAGCTTCCTCCAAATCTATCACACAAGACGGATATTATTATAGCTTATTTTTCGTCAAAAAACAACCATACCGGGTTTGTGTCAAGTAATCGTTGGCAACTCCGCTTGTTGTTTTCCTTAATGATATT
>CAVCFM010000015.1:0-3251 GCA_963601305.1 bacterium
GCACGGTGGTGTGAGAGGTCGGGAAAATTTATTTAATTTTCCCTCCTACTCGATTTTAAGGTTAATAGAAACGAGGACTTGATATGAAATTTGCTCATTCGTCGAAATTGTCATATCTGCTATTTGGAAAAGAACCCGGTGCGGGGCGAAAAATCTATATCGATTATCTGCGGCTTCTCGCAACGGTGTTCGTGATCTGTGTACATACGTTTTCGCTGGCAAGGGACCAGTACGTTCCGGGAACTACGGTATACCAGACGTTAGAGTTTGCCACGTTTGTATTCACCATCAGCAACCTGTTATTTGTGATGATCAGTGGGGCATTGCTGCTCCCGGTGCGGGGCGAGTCTGCCTCGGATTTTTTCCGGAAGCGTTTTTCGAAAATTGTGATCCCGCTGTTGGTTTATTATCTGCTATACATTTTTGCAAAACAGGGGATCGAGCCTTTTTATCCGAGAAACTGGATGAAATTGATACAGCGTATCCTGATCGGTCCGCCGGTGGAAGCACCGCATTTCTGGCTGGTTTATACAATCTTCTGGCTCTATGTGCTGACTCCGTTTTTGCGCTATCTGGTGTCGAATATCCCGGATCCCGTGATGAATGGCGTTATGGGAGTCCTGTTTGCAATGACGGTGGTTGACACCTATGCGCCGTTATTTTCTGTGACATCGCCGTTTTCGGGGATTGTGGACACATTTGCCATCGTGTTTGTGTTTGGCTACTACCTGACGAACCGGTGCAGCAAACGTGTGGAGCGTCTGGTATTTGTGGGAGGGATCGCATCCGTCGCGCTTACCGGTTATCTGATTTTTCACACGGCAGATTACGGCGACTATATTTTTAACAACGCACCGACGATGATACTTGCTGCGGGAGCGGTGGTTGTTCTGGTAAAACATCTTGTGAGTAATGAACATCACGAGTCACTTTTCACGCGCCTGATCGCAAAGTACAGTTTTTCAATTCTGATGATACACTGGGGTGTGCTCCATGTGGTGGTCAAAAAAATGCTGCATGTGGACGTCACTTCCGGCGGGATCGTGGGCGGCTGTCTGTTGATGGTGGCGCTCACTTTTGTGATATCGACGGTGGGAGCCGTGATCGTCGACAATACTGTGGTGCTCGCAGTCCGGACGATCCTGTCTTGGATAGGCAGAGGAATTGCAAAATGTTTCAAAAGAAAATAGTATCTTAGCCCGGGGCTGTTCATATAATTTTTGTGGGAGGAAACACAATGGACTATATGGATGGGCGCAGGGAATACGTGGCAAGGGTAAGGGATTCCTTTGCCGGAAATGATGTTTCTGATGTCTATGAGACGAAAGAGGCATCTTTTTCATTTGCAAAATTGTCGTTTTTGATCGCACTGCTGTTGTTTGGCACATTCTACTACTGCAAGACCAATGATATCACGTGGAACGGTTACACGACAGAAGATGTCATTGACATAATTGAGGAGAACCAGTATTATACAAACTTGCGGGATTATGTTATGATAGAAGAATGAACGTAGGAATCATTGTATGATAGAAAGGATTACATTCGATGACAAAATTAGCTTTATCTGATGAAATACTCATGAAGATAGATAAGCCGGCGAGATACATCGGCAATGAGTTGAACAGTATCAAGAAGGATAAAAATAAAGTCGATATCCGGTTTGCCATGTGCTTCCCGGATGTATACGAGATCGGAATGTCCCATCTGGGTATCCAGATTTTGTATGACATGTTTAACAAGCGGGAGGATGTCTGGTGCGAGCGTGTCTATTCGCCGTGGCCGGATCTGCACGCCATTATGAAGGAGCAGTCGATACCGTTGTTTGGACTGGAGTCCCAGGAACCGATCAAGGATATGGATTTTCTTGGAATTACGATCCAGTATGAGATGTGCTATACCAATATTTTACAGGTTCTGGATCTGAGCCAGATCCCGCTTTTGGCGGCGGACAGGGATGAGTCACATCCGATTGTCTTAGGCGGTGGTCCGTGCACTTACAATCCGGAACCGATTGCGGATTTCTTCGATATTTTTTATATGGGTGAGGGCGAGGTTGTCTACGATGATCTGTTTGATCTATATAAGAAGATGCGAAGCGAGGGAAAGAGCCGCAGTGAGTTTTTGCGAGAGGCAGCCAAAATCCCGGGACTTTATGTGCCGTCGCTCTATGAGGTGACTTATAAGGAAGACGGAACGATTGACACGTTTTCGCCGCGCTACGAGGATGTGCCTGCGACAGTGACCAAGCAGCTGGTGCTTGATATGACAGAAGCGGTATATCCGGAGAAACCGGTGGTCCCGTTTATCAAGGCGACACAGGACCGCGTGGTCTTAGAGATTCAGCGCGGCTGCATCCGCGGATGCCGGTTCTGCCAGGCGGGTATGGTGTACCGACCGGTCAGAGAGAAAAATGTGGAGCGCTTAAAGAGTCTTGCAAAGCAGATGATCGCGTCCACGGGACATGAAGAGATTTCCCTTAGCTCCCTCAGCTCCTCGGACTACAGCCAGCTGGAGGAACTGGTGAATTTCCTGATTGAGGAATTCCACGGAAAAGGGGTAAATATCTCCCTGCCGTCGTTGCGTATCGATGCCTTTTCTCTGGATGTCATGAGCAAGGTGCAGGATATCAAAAAGAGCAGTCTTACCTTTGCGCCGGAGGCCGGTTCCCAGCGTCTTCGCGATGTCATCAACAAGGGACTGACGAAGGAAGTCATCCTAAACGGTGCCCAGATGGCGTTTGAGGGAGGCTGGAACAAGGTAAAATTCTACTTTATGCTCGGACTTCCGACGGAGACCGAGGAGGATATGCGCGCCATTGCAGAGCTTGCCAATGAGACGGCTGCGCGTTATTACGAGACCGTCCCGAAGGAGAAGCGCAATGGAAAATGTCAGATTACGATCTCCACTTCGTTCTTTGTGCCGAAGCCGTTTACACCGTTCCAGTGGGCGCGGATGTATTCGCCGGAGGATTATATCGGGCGTGCAAAAGTGGTAAATGACACGGTAAAAGAACAGTTAAACCGCAAGAGTATCAAGTACAACTGGCATGAGGCGGATGTGACGGTGCTTGAGGGTGTCTTAGCAAGAGGCGACCGCAAAGTCGGACAGGCTATTTTAAAGGTTTATGAAAAAGGCGGCATTTTCGATGCCTGGTCGGAATTTTTTGATTATCAGAGATGGCTTGATGCCTTTGCCGAGGCGGGCATTGACCCGGATTTTTATACCATGCGCCAGCGTTCCCTCGACGA
>CAVCFM010000016.1:0-3320 GCA_963601305.1 bacterium
CTTTCTCCCTTTGGCTATAGAGCCATTCCAAAAATGCAATTTACTTTTTGTAATTTTTACAAAAAAGTGTTGTCCTACCGTCTATTTTCCCCTAATATAAAAGAAAGTTTTCGTATTATATACAATCAGAATCATTGTACGCCAGGAGGAGCTAAAATGCTTGATGTTGCAACGCTTTTACAACTTGATTTATTTTCTAATTTTACCCTTTGTGCCGGTGCCCTGGGGCTTGGCCACAACATCTCCAACGTCGTGGTCTTAGACCATGAGGGACTCTGGGATAATTTCAGCGATTTTCATGAGGGCGATTTTGTCCTGACGAATCTGTTTTACGCCAAAGATGACCCGGAGCGCATCTACACTTCATTTTCCCAGCTGATGCAGATCGGTGTCTCCGCCATCGCCATCAAATCCATTTTTTACAAAGAACTCCCCGAAAAGGTTCTTGCACTGGCAAACCGTAAAAATGTTCCTGTTTTCTTTTTTCAGGATATCTATATTGAAGATGTCATATTATGTATCACCGACTATATCCGTTCTTCCACGGATTACAGCCGCTATGAGCAGCTCATCGACACGATCCTTTGTGCCGTTCCCGAACAGGGTGCCATGCATGAACTGCTTTCCGGCATGGCCGCCGAGCCATTTTCCCTTGTGTCCTGCCTGTATCTCTCCTACCGCAAAAAAATGGATGCGCTCTCCATACAGCGCTATCTCAACAAGTTACAGATCAGGCGGAACAGTCTTGCTTATCTGCCTCAGATTTCATTCCGCAAATATAAAAACGGAATCTTATTTTTCTTTTTCGTGGATGAGTCCGGCACTCTGCCTCCGTGGGAGACAATACTGCGGGACTTCGATGTGGAGCAGAATCAGTTTGACATCGGCATCGGCGACTGCCTTCTGCCACTCTCCAAGCTTGACACTGCCATCCGCCGCAGTATCTATGCAGCCCATAGTTCTGCGTCCGGTCATATTTCCCTGCACAGTTCCCTTACCATCGAAAACCTGGTGTTCCCGATGCGCGAAAACAGCTATGTAAAAGAATACCTCTCTGACCTTAGGGCAATGATAGACGCCCACGAAACCGGTGACGGCACGCAACTGTTTGACACACTGACGGGTTATGTGGATACCGGTTTTAAAATCGATGAGACTGCTGCGCTTTTGTACCAGCATCCCAATACCATCCGCTACCGGATTGCCAAGCTGAAAAATATTTTAAGGCTGCCTGAGGATTCCAGTTTTCAGTTTGTGGCATTACTCCTTGTCAAATGTGCGTGAAAGTGATAGGATTGGAGTATGGTAAATTTTTAACAATCTTTTTAACCGCAATAGACTGTACGCTTCGCGGGCAGATCTATTGTCCAAAATTACATAAAACATGTATGGGAGGTATCAGTGATGGATTTTTCACAGGAGTACAAACAGAAACTGGTCTCTGCTGATGAGGCCGTCAAACTCATCAAATCCGGCGATTGGGTTGATTATGGCTGGTGTACCGGCACCCCGGATGTGTTAGATAAGGCATTGGCAAAGCGCACCGACGAGCTTTCCGATGTGAAGCTGCGCGGAGGTATTTTGTTAAAGCCGCTTGCTATCTTTGAGCGCGAGGACGCCGGTGAGCACTTTACCTGGAATTCCTGGCATATGTCCGGTATCGAGCGAAAAATGATCGCCCGTGGCTGTGCTTACTATTCCCCGATCCGTTATTCCGAACTGCCGCGCTATTACCGCGAACTTGACTGCAAGGATGACGTAGCCATGTTCCAGGTTGCTCCGATGGATGCACACGGATATTTCAATTTCGGACCAAACGCATCGCATCTGGGTGCAATGTGCCAGACCGCAAAGCATATCATCGTCGAAGTCAACGAGAACATGCCGCGCTGCCTCGGTGGTACGGAATGTGGCGTACATATTTCTGATGTTACCTATATTGTGGAGGGCGAGAACCCGCCTATCGGTGAGATGGGTGCCGGCGGACCTGCAACCGACGTCGACAAGGCAGTTGCCAAGCTCATCGTGGATGAAATTTCAAACGGTGCCTGTTTACAGCTGGGCATCGGCGGTATGCCGAACGCCGTAGGTTCCCTGATCGCAGAATCCGATCTGAAAGACTTGGGCGTCCACACGGAAATGTATGTCGACGCATTTGTTGATATTGCAAGAGCCGGTAAGATCAACGGTTCCAGGAAAAACATTGACCGTTTCCGCCAGGCTTATGCATTTGGTGCCGGAACCAAGAAAATGTATGACTATATGGATGAGAATCCGGAACTGATGAGCGCACCGGTGGATTACACCAACGATATCCGCTCCATCTCCTCACTGGATAATTTTATTTCTATTAATAATGCAGTGGACATTGATCTCTTCGGTCAGGTCAACGCAGAATCGGCAGGCACAAAGCACATCAGCGGTGCCGGCGGACAGCTGGATTTCGTGCTGGGTGCTTATCTCTCCAACGGTGGTAAGAGCTTTATCTGTCTCTCCTCCACCTTTAAGACAAAGGACGGCACCGTACAGTCCCGTATCCGCCCTACCCTTGCAAACGGCTCTATCGTTACCGATACCCGTTCCAACCTGCACTATGTCGTGACTGAGTACGGCAAGGTCAATGTAAAAGGACTGTCAACCTGGCAAAAAGCAGAGGCTCTAATCTCCATTGCCCATCCGGATTTCCGCGATGAACTGATTGCCGAGGCAGAAAAAATGCATATCTGGCGAAGAAGCAACAAATAAACCCAAAAGAGCGGGTGTCTAGGTCATAGACATCCGCTCTCTTATTTCTACTCCGGTAGGTGTTCCCGCAAGTCCACCCTTTCCGGTCTCTCTGATATCTTCGTTCATACTGCGTCCGATACTGCGCATTGCATCAATGACCTCATCCGGCGGAATCTTACTGAAAATTCCCGCCATGGTCATATCTGCGGAAGTCATTGCATTGACAGCTCCCATCACATTACGCTTCACACAAGGCACTTCCACTAATCCCGCCACCGGGTCACATGCCAGCCCTAACAGATTTTTAAGTGCCAGCGCCGCTGCGTTGGAAATCTCTCTGGCATCTCCGCCCAAAAGGTACGCCACACCTCCTGCCGCCATGGCAGATGCCGAACCTATCTCCGCCTGGCAGCCTCCTGCCGCCCCTGCAAGAAATGCCCGGTTTGCGATAACGCCGCCAATGCCGGCTGCCACATAGAGCGCCTCGACCATCTTTTCCTCGGAAAATCCCCTCTCCTCCTGCACGCTCAAAAATACCGCCGGGACCACACCGCAGGAACCGGCTGTCGGCGCTGCCACAATTCGCTTCATAC
>CAVCFM010000017.1:0-2846 GCA_963601305.1 bacterium
AAGTTAGAGGGTGAACTGCACCGTCTGAAATGGGATTCGTAGAGAGAGGAAATGTTATGAGCATTATTAAGGCTAGACAGCTGGTGCATGAATATATCAGACGCGATGAGGAGGGCAACGTGGAGTCGATCTCCACTGCCCTCAATCACGTTGACCTGGATGTGCAGCAGGGAGAATTTATTGCAATCCTGGGACATAACGGTTCCGGAAAATCTACGCTCGCCAAGCATATCAATGCCCTGCTTTCCCCGAGCGAGGGAACACTTTTTGTGGACGGAATGGACACTTCCAAGGAGGAAAATGTGTTTCCGGTACGCCAGACGGCGGGTATGGTGTTCCAGAACCCGGATAACCAGATCATTGCCAGCGTAGTGGAAGAGGATGTTGGATTTGGCCCGGAGAATATCGGAGTGCCGACGGATGAAATCTGGCAGCGCGTGGAGGAAAGTCTTGCTGCGGTTGGCATGACAAAATACAGACATCACTCGCCGAACAAGCTCTCCGGCGGACAAAAGCAGCGCGTAGCGATCGCAGGTGTCGTGGCGATGCAGCCGAAGTGTATTGTGTTAGACGAGCCAACTGCGATGTTAGACCCCAACGGCCGCGCAGATGTCATTCGCACAGCGCATGAACTCAACAAAAAGAAAGGTGTTACGATCATTCTGATCACCCATTACATGGAGGAAGTCGTTGATGCGGATAAAGTGTTTGTCATGGACAAGGGAAGTGTCGTGATGCAGGGAACGCCGCGGGAGATTTTTTCCCAGGTGGGCAAGTTAAAAGAGTACCGGCTCGATGTGCCACAGGTCACAATCCTTGCCGATATGCTGCGCCAGTCAGGACTTCCGATACCGAAGGGTGTCTTAAAGAGACAGGAGCTGGTGGATGCCATTTTACAGGCGGCACAGATTAAAGCGTAATGCGCAGTCAGTCCACAAAGAAAGGTTTTTACTGTTATGTCGATTATATTAGATAAGGTAAATTATATATACAGTGCGGATACCGCGTATCAGATACAGGCGCTCCGGGATGTCAACCTCGAGATTAAGGACGGACAGTTTATCGGAATTATCGGTCATACCGGTTCCGGAAAGTCTACGCTGATCCAGCACTTAAACGGGTTGATGAAAGCCACATCCGGCACCATCTATTTTCATGGTCAGGACATCTACGAGGAAGGCTTTGACTACCGGGAACTGCGCAACCGCGTGGGGCTGGTGTTCCAGTACCCGGAGCATCAGCTGTTTGAGACGACGATTTTTGATGATGTCTGCTTCGGTCCTAAGAATCAGGGACTCAGTAAAGAGGAGGCAGGACTCCGGGCGTTTGAGGCGCTGCGCAGCGTGGGAATGCCGGAGGAACTCTACTATCAGTCACCGTTTGATTTATCCGGCGGACAAAAGCGCCGTGTGGCGATTGCCGGTGTGCTTGCGATGAAGCCGGAGGTGCTGATTTTGGATGAGCCGACAGCGGGACTTGATCCGGCGGGAAGAGATGAGATCTTAGATCTGATTGCCCGGATGCACAGGGAACGCCAGATGACGGTTATCTTAGTGTCCCACAGCATGGAGGATGTGGCAAAATACGTGGAGCGTATCATTGTCATGAACCAGGGACAGGTAATGTTTGACAATGAACCGAGGGAGGTGTTCAAGCATTATAAGGAATTGGAGCAGATCGGGCTTGCAGCACCGCAGGTTACTTATCTGATGCATGAGCTGGCGGCAGCCGGATTAAACGTAGATACGGACGCAACTACTGTAGAAGAGGCAAGAGCAAGTTTGATGGAGGCACTATGTTAAGAGACATTACCCTGGGCCAATATTATCCGGCAGATTCTGTCATTCATAAATTGGACCCGCGTGTAAAATTATTTGGAACGTTTATCTATATTATCTCGCTGTTTTGTTTTAAGGGGATCGCAGCGCTTGCGGTGGCAACCGTGTTTTTGTTTGCAGTCATCCGGCTGTCGAAGGTGCCGTTCCGCTTTATGGTAAAAGGCCTTCGGGCGATCATGATACTGATGCTCATCACCGCGGTATTTAATCTGTTTTTGACACCCGGCAATGTGTTAGTCGCTTTCTGGAAGCTTAAGATCACCGATGCGGGTTTAAAAAATGCGATCCTGATGGCGGTGCGCTTAACTTACCTGATCCTCGGAACTTCGGTGATGACACTGACCACAACCCCGAACCAGCTGACGGACGGATTGGAAAAGGCATTGATGCCGTTGTCGAAAATCGGGGTGCCGGTGCATGCGATCGCAATGATGATGTCCATTGCACTGCGTTTTATCCCGATCCTGATCGAGGAGACGGACAAGATCATGAAGGCGCAGATGGCGCGTGGAGCAGATTTTGAGACAGGAAATCTGATCACAAAGGTAAAAAATATGATCCCGCTTCTGGTGCCGCTGTTTGTGTCGGCATTCCGCAGGGCGGATGATCTGGCGATGGCGATGGAAGCGCGCTGCTACAATGGCGGTGAGGGACGCACGAAGATGAAGCCGCTCCGCTACGAGAGCAGGGACCACATGGCGTACCTTCTGGTAGTTGGATATCTGGCGGCAGTGCTTTTGTGCAGAACATTTTTGCCATGGCCGATGTAAGGAGTAATACATGCGTGTAAAGATGATTGTGGCCTATGATGGCACGAATTATAAAGGATGGCAGGTGCAGCCCAACGGAATTACGATAGAGGAGGTGCTAAACCGCCATCTTTCTGCGCTTTTAGGGGAAGAGATCACAGTGACCGGCGCGAGCCGCACGGATTCCGGGGTACATTCGCTGGGAAACGTGGCGATTTTTGACACGAATACACGGATGCCCGCAGATAAAATCGCATTC
>CAVCFM010000018.1:0-2366 GCA_963601305.1 bacterium
ACAGGAGGAATCATTATGGCACTTTCAAACTTATCAGGATGGAACAAAAAAAATGTGGCTGCACCGGCAGCGTGTGGAACGGCATGTGGAGCAGGAGAGGGGCCGGAGAAAAAACCGGCAGCATGCGGCAGCGCATGTGGAGCAGGTGACAAATAAGTAGAGAATGATGGAACGGATGAGGACTGGGCGATGAAACAATATTTTGCATTTCAATGGCATATCACAGATGACTGTGATCAAAGGTGTAAGCACTGTTATATTTTTTCGGAGGATAACTGCAAGAAATTAGATTCCATGAGCTGGGAGCAGATGCTAGAGACATTTTATAACTGTCTGGATTTTTGTAAGGTTTACGACAGACTGTCGTATTTTTACATTACGGGCGGAGACCCGATCCTGCACCCGGATTTTTGGATATTGCTTTCGCTGATGAGAGAAAACGAAATTCCATTTACGATTCTCGGGAACCCGTTTCACCTGACGGATGAGGTGTGTCAGCAGCTAAAAGAATACGGTTGTGAAAAATATCAGCTGTCGATCGACGGATTAAAGGAGACACACGACTGGTTCCGGAAACCGGGCAGTTTTGACACTACCTTGGAAAAAATCGGGTGCATCAATCGCGCAGGAATCCGTTCCGTAGTCATGACTACCGTCTCCGGCACCAATATTGAGGAAGTACCGGGGATTATCGATGCAGTCGTTGCAGCAGGCGCAAATGTGTTTGCATTTGCGCGGTACTGCCCGACCAGCGAGGAAAAAGATACGAATATCGAGCCACTCCGATACCGCAGACTGCTTGCAGACTGCGATAAAAAATTTAAGGAATACGAGGCGGCTGGCTGTAAGACATATTTTAATAAAAAAGACCACCTGTGGACGCTCTATGAATACGAGACCGGAGCTTTCAAAATCCCGGAACATGTGGAAGAAGGAATGATCTACGGCGGCTGTAACTGTGGCAACTGTCATCTGACGATTCTGCCCACCGGGGATGTGTACGCTTGCAGGCGTGTGCAAAACAGTAAGGTGGCAAATGTGTTTGCCGACCGGCTGGCGGATGTGTGGATCTGTCAGATGGAACGGTACAGGGATTACACAAAATTTGAAAAGTGCGCCAAATGTGAACTTCTCGCGTGGTGCAGAGGATGCCCGGCAGTTGCCAGTGGGAAACATGGTGATTTCTATGCGGCTGACCCGCAGTGCTGGAAGGAATTATAGGCAATTGCGAAACTGACTGTTATGCGAAATGTTACATGCAACTCATACAGGTGAAGCATCTGTAATTATGCATAATATTTTTATGTAAAGTTCTGTATATGTCCTGTGCTTCCACTCAGGTACCCCACAGTGCTGACTGTTCCGCCGCGGAAATTCCATCGGACGAATTTTTGCATTTTGCGTTTGACTGCTGTCTTTTAGAGGTTCGAGCAACCCTAGCGAGAGTGTTCGCCGGAGAATGCAACATGCATTTTCGCGGGACAAAAGGTCGTGAAGCATGTTGCCTCCCGTCGGACACCCGCGTCGGACTGTCGAACGCCTAAAAGAACACAGTCTTTAAATACAAAAATCCGTCCGGGAATTTCTCGCAGCGTCACAGAGGCACTGTGTGGCACACCGAGTGAAATGCACAGAATATTTACAGATTCTTAAAAAAATTTTATGCCATATTTCATAGCTTGAATTGTATGAGTTGCATGTAAAATTATAACATTAAGATAGTTTCACAAATGCCTAACGGACTTTGAAAAAGGAGAGATAAGGTATGGAGGCAGAAAAGAATCCGGTCATGCAGGCGATGATGCATCGCCGGTCAATCAGACGGTTTGACGACAGACAGATTTCAGAGGAAGAATTGCAGCAGATTTTGCAGGCGGGGATGTATGCGCCCAGTGCCGGAGGTAGACAGGGCGTACTGTTTGCGGTATGTCAGGACAGGGAAGTGAATGAGCGGCTCGGAAAGATCAAGCGTGCCAACTCCAATCCGCATATGGCGACAGCCACCAGTTATGTGTCGAAGGAGCAGCCGAGCATCGCAGATGACCCGAACCTTGTCAATGCATTTTACGACGCACCGACGGTAATCCATATGTTTGCACCGAAAAATTTCCTGTTTTCAGTGGATGACTGCGCCGTTGCAGCAGAAAATATGATGCTTCTGGCAGATACCTTAGGCGTGGGTTCCTGTTATATCGGTCAGGGTTGGACGGCATTTGCTGCCCCCTACGGTCAGGAGATTTTAAAAAAGTGGGATATCAGAACCGATTACTATGCAGTGATGCAGTTGTTACTCGGTTATCCGCGGATCGGCGATGCACATCCGATGCCGAAGGCGAGACGGGAGGGACGCATTTTGCGGTTTTAAA
>CAVCFM010000019.1:0-4146 GCA_963601305.1 bacterium
ATGTAGAGACAACGCAACATGAAAAAGATCCACAGCAGGCATACGAACCACATCATATGGAAGAGCCCGCCACAAAGACTAAGCATCACGCAAAGCAGAGCACTGAAGAGATTGCAGAAAACGTCTCAGATATCGAGCAGGAGATCCAGAGTCACGAACCGCCTGTGCAGCAATACATATTCCCACCGGTAACGCTTCTGAAAAAAAGCGACAACAAAACCGGGGATTCCAGACAACACTTACAGGAGACTGCCAACAAATTGCAGACGACCCTAAAGAACTTTGGCGTCAATGTCACGATCACAAATATCAGCTGTGGACCGGCTGTCACCAGATATGAGCTGCAGCCTGAGATGGGCGTAAAAGTCAGCAAGATTGTCAACTTGGCGGACGATATCAAGCTCAACCTCGCAGCGGCAGACATCCGTATTGAAGCGCCGATCCCCGGAAAAGCGGCAGTTGGTATCGAGGTTCCAAACAAGGAAAACGTTATGGTATCCTTCCGTGAACTGGTGGAATCGGAAGAGTTTCGGCAGCACGAGTCACGGATCTCCTTCTGTGTCGGAAAGGATATCGCCGGAAAAGTTACGGTGGCAGACATCGCTAAGATGCCGCACCTGTTGATTGCAGGAGCAACCGGTTCCGGTAAATCGGTCTGCATCAATACAATTATCATGAGTATTTTATATAAGGCAAAGCCAAACGAAGTCAAGCTGATCATGATTGACCCGAAGGTCGTGGAGCTCAGTGTATACAACGGAATTCCACATCTGATGATCCCGGTCGTCACAGATCCGAAGAAGGCAGCCGGTGCACTGCACTGGGCAGTTTCGGAGATGACAGACCGCTATCAGAAGTTTGCGGATGCCGGTGTGCGTGATCTGAAGGGATACAATGCCAAGATAGACAGTCTCCCGACGATAGAGGGTGACCCGAAGCCGGAAAAACTGCCACAGATCGTGATCATCGTGGACGAGCTGGCAGACTTAATGATGGTGGCGCCGGGCGATGTGGAGGAGGCAATCTGCCGTCTGGCACAGCTGGCGAGAGCCTGTGGTATCCACTTGATCATCGCTACCCAGCGTCCGTCTGTCAATGTCATCACCGGTCTGATCAAGGCAAACATGCCAAGCCGGATCGCGTTTGCCGTTACATCTGGAATCGATTCCCGCACCATTTTAGATATGAACGGTGCGGAGAAGCTCCTTGGCAAAGGAGATATGCTTTTCAACCCGCAGGGCGTGCCAAAACCTCTGCGTGTACAGGGCGCATTTGTATCAGATAAAGAAGTTACCGATGTGGTAAGCTTCTTAAAGGACCAGAACGGTCAGGTAACCTACAGCGAAAAGATCCAGGAACAGCTGAACAATTTAGAGTCTTCCGGGAATACCGTAAGCATAGATGGAAACGGTGGCGGTGGCGACGGCAGAGATGCCTATTTTGCAGATGCCGCCAGACTTTTGATTGACAAGGAAAAGGGGTCCATCGGTATGTTGCAGCGCTACTTTAAAATCGGATTTAACCGCGCTGCAAGGATTATGGATCAGCTGGAAGAAGCGGGGATTGTTGGACCGGAGGAGGGCACCAAGCCAAGGCGTGTCTTAATGTCTCCGGAACAATTTGAACAATATGAAGAAGAATATCTATAATACCAAGGAGGTTACAGCATGAAAACAGATATTGAAATCGCACAGGAGGCAGTGATGCTGCCGATCAAGGAGGTTGCCGCAAAGTTAGACATCACAGAGGATGACTTAGAGCTTTATGGAAAATATAAGGCAAAATTGTCCGACGAGCTGATAACACGGGTCAAAGATAACCCGGACGGAAAGTTAATCCTTGTCACAGCCATCAACCCGACACCGGCAGGTGAGGGAAAGACCACCACAAGTGTGGGACTCGGACAGGCATTCGGCAAGCTCGGAAAGAAAGCAGTGATCGCACTACGCGAGCCATCGCTTGGACCTTGTTTTGGTATCAAGGGCGGTGCAGCCGGCGGCGGATATGCCCAGGTCGTGCCGATGGAAGATTTAAACCTGCATTTTACCGGAGATTTTCATGCAATTACCTCCGCAAACAACCTGCTTGCAGCGTTGCTTGACAACCATATCCAGCAGGGCAATGTCCTTGGCATCGACCCGAGACAGGTGGTTTGGAAGCGTTGTATCGATATGAATGACCGCGTGCTCCGCAATGTGGTTGTGGGACTTGGCAGCAAGATGGACGGTATGGTAAGGGAAGACCACTTTGTGATCACCGTTGCATCTGAGATTATGGCGGTGCTTTGCCTGGCAGATGATATGCACGATTTAAAACGTCGTCTCGGCAGAATGATCGTTGCATATAATTTTGACGGACAGCCGGTAACGGCAGATGACCTTCAGGCGACCGGCGCCATGGCAGCCCTGTTAAAAGACGCCTTAAAGCCGAACCTCATCCAGACGTTGGAGCATACGCCAGCCATCGTACACGGCGGACCATTCGCCAACATTGCACATGGCTGCAACAGTGTGCGCGCCACCAAGACCGCGTTAAAATTAGCCGACTATGTGATCACAGAGGCAGGATTCGGTGCCGATTTAGGAGCTGAGAAGTTCTTCGACATCAAATGCCGGAAAGCCGGATTAAAACCGGATGCAGTGGTTCTTGTTGCAACCATCCGCGCATTAAAATATAATGGCGGCGTTGCGAAAGCAGATCTTGGAACCGAGAATCTGGATGCTCTGAAAAAGGGAATCGTCAACCTGGAGAAGCATATTGAAAACCTGCAGAAATACGGTGTCCCGGTTGTCGTAACCCTGAACTCCTTTGTGACAGATACCAAGGCAGAGACCGATTTTGTCGAGCAGTTCTGCAGGGAGCGCGACTGCGAATTTGCCCTGTCCGAAGTATGGGAAAAGGGCGGTGAGGGCGGCATTGCCCTTGCAAACAAGGTTCTTGAGACATTAGAGAACAAGGAGAGCCACTTTAAACCGCTCTATGACGATACACTCAGTCTTGAGGAGAAGATTGAGACGATCGCAAAAGAAATCTACGGCGCAGACGGTGTCACCTATGCCCCGGCAGCCAAAAAAGAATTAAAGCGTATCGCAGATTTAGGAATGTCTTCATTCCCTGTCTGTATGGCAAAGACACAGTACTCTCTGTCCGATGACCAGAGCAAGCTTGGACGTCCGAGCGGATTTACCATCAATGTGAGAGAGGTCTATGTATCGGCGGGAGCCGGATTTGTGGTTGCTGTGACAGGCGCAATTATGACAATGCCGGGACTCTCCAAAGCTCCTGCGGCATATGGAATCGATGTAAATGATGACGGAGTGATCACCGGATTATTCTAATAATAAGACACAAGGAAAGGATGGCTTTAATATGGCAGAAATTATTGACGGAAAACGCATTTCCCAGGAGATCAAAGACGAGCTGAAAGAGCGGGTCGCACAGTTAAAACAGGAGGGAAAAGAGGCAACACTCGCCGTAATCCAGGTCGGCAGTGACCCGGCTTCCTCCGTGTATGTAAATAATAAGAAAAAGGCGTGTGCCTATGTGGGGATCCGCTCCCTTTCCTATGAATTGCCGGAGGAGACCACAGAGGCCGAGCTGCTTGATCTGATCGACCGGTTAAACAACGACGATACTGTAAACGGAATCTTAGTACAGCTTCCGTTGCCAAAGCATATCAAAGAGGATCTGGTAATCCAGTCCATCTCTCCGGCAAAGGACGTAGACGGTTTCCACCCGGAAAACGTAGGACGCCTTGTCATCGGTGAAAAGGGATTTGTATCCTGCACACCGGCGGGAATCATCCAGCTGCTAAAGCGCTCCGGCATCGAGATCTCCGGCAAAAACTGTGTCGTTATCGGCAGAAGCAACATTGTCGGCAAACCGATGGCGCTTCTGATGCTCCGTGAGAATGCAACGGTTACAATTGCACACTCTAAGACAGAGAACTTAAAGGAAGTCTGCAAAGGGGCGGATATTCTGATCGTCGCGATCGGCAAACCACAGTTTATCACGGCAGATTACATCAAAGAGGGCGCCGTTGTCATCGATGTGGGAATCCATCGCAATGCAGAGAACAAACTCTGCGGTGATGTCAAATACGACGAAGTTGCCCCGCATGCATCCGCGATCACGCCGGTGCCGGGA
>CAVCFM010000020.1:0-3147 GCA_963601305.1 bacterium
AGCGGTACCGCGGTTCATCCGGAATCTGCCGCAGATAAAAAAACACGACTACAATCAGCAGAATCGGTGTCAAAATCAGGAAAAATGTGCGCTGGTTCTGCAAGATGGAAAATGCTGCACCGCGGTTCTCCAGGTAAGATAACTCAAAAACGCCTGGCAGGATAGAAATGGCTGCCTGGTTTTTTAAGTGTGCTACGGCAAGGAATTTGGTCAGCTGGTCAAGCACGATCAGCAGGACGGACACAACAAGTCCGACAATTGATTTTTTGATAAGTGTTTGTTTGTGGTTATTCATAGTAATCTCCATTCCTGTGCGGATTTCACATAATTTGGTTATTCGCATACGTAGCGGATTGCGTCAAGGAGCTGTTCGTCCGTAAAATCTTTGTAGATAAAGGCATTTCCGACCCGGTCTAACAGGATAAACTTCACCTTGGAGCCGACCATTTTTTTGTCTGATTTGGTGGCGGCAAGTACCTCTTCCGGAGAAAATCCATGTGCGCGGGTTTTAAAACCAAACTTTCCCAGCCCGTCCTCAATTCCTTTGAAATCCGACTCCGGCAGATAACCGTGTCTGGCGGAAAGGTAAGCTGCAGCTATCATACCAATGGCGACACATTCCCCGTGATACAGTGTAAAATCGGAAAGTTTTTCAATGGCATGGCCGATGGTATGACCAAAATTAAGGAGTGCACGATCTCCTTTTTCCGTGGGGTCAAGCTCCACTACGTTGCGCTTGATCTGGCAGCTGATGGAGACCGTTTTCTCCATTGCCGCAGGGTCGAGCGCGAGGATCTCATCCACATGTGTCATCATCCAATCATAATAGGAAGCATCTTTGATCAGACCGTGCTTAATGACCTCTCCCATGCCGGAAATCAGCTGCTCGTTCGGGAGTGTCTGCAAAACAGCGAGGTTCATATATACAAGCTTTGGCTGGTAAAATGCACCGACCATATTTTTGTACTGCATAAAATCGACGCCAGTCTTTCCGCCGACGCTGCTGTCCACCTGGGATAAAAGCGTGGTAGGCACCTGGATAAAATCAATGCCGCGCAGATAGGTAGCCGCTGTAAAGCCGGTCAGATCACCCACAACGCCACCGCCTAATGCCACCAGGATGTCTCTGCGGTCAAAGTGATGCAGGATCAGATCCTCGTATAAATGTCCCACGGTCTCTAGGTTCTTGTTCGCCTCGCCGGCCGGAAAAGCGTGAGAAATGACCGTATCAAATGCTCCTGCGAGAAGTTCCTTTACTTCTTTTTCATATAACGGTGCAACGTTGGAATCGGTGACAATGCAAAGTTTCTGCGTGCGTTCATAGCCCAGTGAGGCTAATTTTTCTGGCAGCTGTAAAAAGCTGTCCGTAATTGCAATGTCATATGCGTGTACGCCGTCTTTATGTACCGGAATTGTCTGTGCCATAGTGTCTTCTCCTCTCACGTTTACAGCCGTTTTTCAGCTTTGATATAGTTGAAATTTAATCTTCATGCGTCCTTTGTTCGTCTCGCCGTAGGCTCTTAAATAGACAAAACGCCCGAAGCCACGCACGGATACAATCTCCCCCTCGTGGCAGGTATATGCCATATTCTGCATCAGCTTTCCGTCTACAAACACTTTTTCCTGGCGTAGCAGCGTCTGCGCCTGACTGCGGGAAAGCTTGTAAACGCAGGCAATGATCGCATCAATGCGGTTGGAGGTAACGATACCGTCATGTTCTTCTAACTGTTGCTGGATGGTCAGATCCGTATCCTCACAGCGTTCCATCTTGACAATCGTGTGGCGGATTTTCTCGAGATTCTCAATGAAGTAATCCGCCATGCTTTCCTCGCAGAACAGATAGGACTCCTTATCCCCCACAAGAATGTCACCGATTTTGGAGCGCTCTACCCCAAGCTGCATGATAGAGCCTAAAATATCCCGATGTCCTAGTTTTTCGGCGAATTTGGGATATGCGGGGTAGATGCGCAGCACGGCAATCGGATATGTCCACTCATAATAAAGAGCATCAGGGATAAATGCAATCATCTGACGCTCGGCAAAAGGCACACCACCAAAACTCTCTGTACGTGTCTCAAAGAGCTTTTCGGACTGGTGATAAATATTCAGTTCATTTAAATTAAGGAAATCGCTAAATAAAACGATTCCCTTTCTATTTGCCTGTTTTGACAGGTCGATCAATCTTTTTTTACAAAGTTCCTGTTCATTCATAATTAAAAATCAGTCTGGATGCCTCGTCCTTGAAATGTGTCTACTAAGTTGAGAAAATCTCCGGAAATATCGACAGATGCCGGCGTGATAATGAAGATATAATTGGATATCTTCTGAAGGTTGCCGCTGATCGCAAAGCAGGAACCGGAAGTAAAATCAATGATACGCTGTGCAATCTCCACATCGAGTCCTTCAACATTCAATACAACAGTACGGTTGTTCAGAAGCGTCTCGGTAATCTCTCTGGCATCTTCTACGGATGTTGGCTTGATCACACATACTTCCATACCGGCAGCGGATGATTTCTTTGCCGGACGGATCGGGGTAACTTTGGAAGAACGGGCGCTCTTCTCCTGTACGGCAGGCCTGTCCTCCTCATAATTATCTTCTTTTTTCTCACGACGAAAAGAAGCCTTAGGCTTTGCCGGCTCTTCTTCGTAATCATCTTCGTAGTCGTAATCCTCGTTATAAAAATCGTCCTCGTCATCCGGATTCAGACGCATAACATTTAAAAATTTATCTAAAACACTCATGATATCGCTCCTGTATTACTCTTCGCTTTTCCTGTAATTGCGCTCACCGAAAATGCCGGTTCCGACACGCACCATGGTAGCACCCTCTTCGATGGCAACCTGATAATCGCCGGTCATGCCCATGGACAGTATTTCCATAGATACATTATCTATGTTTTTATTTGTTATGTCAACAGATAATTGTTTTATTTTTCGGAAATACAGACGATTTTCCTCGGCATCCTCGACATATGGTGCGATCGTCATCAGTCCCTTGATGCGGACATTCTCAAGTGCCGATATCTCCTCCACCAAAAGCATGGCGTCCTCAGCGGAAGTACCGAACTTGGACTCCTCTCCGGCGATATTGACCTCAACTAAGATCGGAACCACAATGCCGTGTTTTTTTGCCTGAATGTTGATC
>CAVCFM010000021.1:0-2497 GCA_963601305.1 bacterium
GCTGTATGCATCGTCAATCTCCACAAACTGATATTCGTTAGAATTCCAGATGATTACTTCCTCTGAAAAACGGCTCAGATGCATCATGATCGTCGCACATGCCGATAAAAACTCAATCAGATAATCCCGGTCGGACACGCCGTCCATACTGTTTAGCGTCGGTCCGTAAAATCCCAGTAACTCCGCAGAGTAATCGCGGTCCAGTGGATATGTAGTTCCCGCCAGGGCTCCTGAACCAAGCGGACAGTAATTCATGCGCTCATAGATATCAGAAAGGCGCAGTCTGTCCCGCTTAAACATCTCAAAATATGCACCAAGGTGATGCGCCAATGTCACTGGCTGAGCCTTCTGCAAATGGGTAAATCCCGGCATGATGGTCTCTGTGTGCTCTTCCATAAGCCTAAGAATGGTGCCAAGAAGCTCTTTTAGCAGGGCATCTACATGCTTTACTTCCTCTCTGGTGTAAAGGCGCATGTCGAGTGCCACCTGGTCATTACGGCTTCTTCCGGTGTGAAGTTTTTTGCCGGTGTCTCCCAGTCGTTCAATCAGATTTGCCTCCACAAAACTGTGGATATCCTCGTACTCGTCTGTAATCTCCAAGCGTCCCTCTTCCACGTCACACTTGATCTCTCCGAGGCATTTCACGATTGCCTGCATCTCTTCTTCCGTTAAAATCCCCTGTTTTCCAAGCATTTTCACATGGGCGATGCTGCCCTCGATATCCTGCTTATAAAACTTCTGGTCAAAAGAAATGGATGCGTTAAAATTATAGACCAGCTTGTCTGTCTCCTTGGTAAAACGTCCTCCCCATAACTGTGCCATATCAAAAACCTCTCTTTCTGTTTCTATTTCTCAATTTCTTTTTTTGCTGCAACTGGCTCATGCTCTTCTTTTACTGCAATCGACTTGCACTCTTCTTTCGCCGCGATCTCCTCGTCCCGCTGCCGCTTGGAAAACACACACCCGCAGTAATACTGCCGGTACATGCCGTATTCCTCCGACAATTCCACAGAACGCTTGTAGCCATTTTTCTTCTTAAAATCAGAATTCAGATAAGCGATGCCATACTCTTTGGCAAGCGCAGTTCCAATCTCGTTGAGCTTTTCGGCATTTTTTAGCGGACTGATGGACAGCGTCGTCGTAAAATAGTCCATCCCAAGCTCTTTTGCCATCTCGGCTGAATCCCGAAGCCGCAGCTCGTAGCAGCGAAAACAGCGCTCGCCGCCCTCTTTTACCTGTTCAAGCCCGCGTGCCATCTCATAAAAACGTTCCGTATCATATGTCCCTTCCAGAAAAGAGATCGGATACTTTGCCGGAAGCCGCTCAATAAAATGCTGCTGCTCCCGGACACGCTTTTCATACTCTTTGGGCGGATAAATATTCGGATTGTAATAAAATACTGTTATCTTAAAATAAGAAGACAGATATTCCAGGCAATAAGAACTGCATGGCGCACAACAACTGTGTAACAGCAGTGTGGGCACCCGGTTTTCCTGTTCCAGCTCTGCGATTGTAGCCTCAAGCATCTTCTGATAATTCTGTTTCATCATTGTTCCCTATTCTACACGAAGTATTTTTAAAGCGCAACCTGTTTTTTCGTAAATTGACGCTTTAACGTGTTAATTTGTCAGTAATATTTAAAATTTCTTTCGCGCGGCACTCCCAGGTGTGATGCTCCAAAAAATTCTGATAAGCCGCATGTTCTATCTTCTCGCGCAACGCCGGGTTCCCGATCAGCTCGCCTGCACATGCACTCAGAGTATCTATTTTTGCCAGATCATAGCAGCAGATTTCCTCCCCCACCAGGAATTCCCTGCTAAGATACGGATTTCCATCGGTCAGCACCACGGTGTGATTCGCCATTCCCGCCGGCACTCTGTCATGCATTCCCCTGTTAAAAATCGGAGACACATTTAACAAAATATGTTCTTTTGCGATCCGTTCAAAGGACAGCCCAAACGGAAGTGCATGCTCTCTTCTTAGCGTCTTCTCATCTGGATGGTGATATTTTTCCCACCCCTCGCCTAAGACCGTTACCGGCAGATGTTCTTTTAAAAGTTCGTCCAATGCCCTCTTGCGAAAATAGTCCCGGATAAACGCATCTGACGCGTACATTCCATTCATAAATAACGCAAACTGAGCCGGTTCCAACTCCATATCCATCGAAGCCAAAAGTTCCCGCAATGCCTGCTCCATCGGAAGAAGCGGCTCTTCGATACGTCGCGCGATAATCTCCTTCATCATCCCGCGAAACGGCTCCGGCGAAGCCTCCACCACATCATAGACCGTATCCGGGCTGTCATAGGTTCCCGGGAAAAACACCCGGCACTCCGGATATTTTTCTCCCTCATACAGTGCCTGTGTCGCCCCCAGCGGCAGCATATGAACACTCTCCACATTCGGATAATACGTCTGTACATACTCCCGCTGTGCCTCGTCTAAGACAAGCACATGCATGTTTTTCGCCCTGGTCGCAAGACCGTTGTGATGAAACAGC
>CAVCFM010000022.1:0-5299 GCA_963601305.1 bacterium
CTCTGTCTCCTCGTAGACAGCCATCTGCTCCGGCATCTCCTCTGCCTCGTGGAATTCTGCTCCAAACAGTATCTTAAATACCTGTTCTCTTAACTCTCTTCTGGTCATATGTTATCCTCTTTCCTATGATTAATCCTCTATCTTAGCCTTCTATGATAGAAAAAAGGATGTCGCAAGGACATCCTTTATGATATTATCTCTCAAACGTACTATTTGCTGTTGCCCATGTCCACACTTGCGATACGGATGTTCACAATGGAAACTTCCAGTCCTGTCATATTTTCAATGGCGGTCTTCACACGCTCCTGCACTTTCGCAGATACCTCAGGAATCGAATAACCATAAGAGATATTCAGCGCAACGTCAACATTGACTGTTCCTTCCATCACTTCAACGCGAACGCCTTTGGAAAGATTCTTCATACCAAGTTTACTAACAAGTTCATTTGTGATGTTGCCAGCCATGGAACCTACGCCGTCCACTTCCGTTGCAGCAAGTCCTGCGATGATGGCAACTACTTCATCTGCAATCTTCACTTCTCCCAAATTCCCATCCTTTATTTTAAATGTTTTTCTATCCTCAGCCATTGCTAAATGCCTCCTAAGTGATATTATGTGTCTATTATAACAGACTATTCCTGTTTTGGAAACCAAAAAAAGTATTAATTTATTCTGTAGTTTCCCCTTCGGTAAAATCACATCCATCGTCTCCGGCTGCGGAGGAGAAGCGATAGGAAAGCGCATCCTCACCCAGAGAGACAGAAAAGCTTCCCTCCATATCAAGATATGAGTGAGCCGCTGCAATCTCTGACACAAGCTCCGCCATGTCATCCACAAAATTCTCAGCTGCCTCCACGTTTTCACAGTCCGCTTCCACAATCTGCTCATTGACATACAGTCTTAATGCAAACTCCTCCAGATCACTCTCGTCATCTAAGTCTGCCCGCTTGATATAGGAATTCTGGTGTTCTTTTAACAATCCTGTAATGTAGGAAGTGCTCTCCATGATCCGGGACTGAGAGACATCTTCCGCCTCAAAAAATAATTTGTATCGTATTTCCAATTTCTCTGTCATCTTTTGTTCACTGCCTCCGCTGTGTCGATAAATTCATATGGGGTGTTCTGATAGACATAATAATTCAGCCAGTTGCTGTAGAGGATATTGCCATGAGAACGCCACTGTAAATTTGGTTTTTTCGTTTCATCATCGTCCGGATAATAGTTGACCGGTTTTTCAATCGGAAGACCCTTTTCCTTATCGCGCTTGTACTCCTTGTCAAGTGTAATGCGGTCATACTCCGGATGTCCCATGACGAAAATCCGCTTTCCGGCATCCGCGATTGCAAGAAAGACTCCTGCCTCCTCGGATTCTGCCAGAATTGTCAGATCCTTCACGCTGCGGATATCCTCCGCGCGCACCTCGGTATGCCTGGAGTGAGGTGCCATAAAATAATCGTCAAAGCCTCGGACTAACGGCACCTTCCGGTTCATCACATGATGCTTGTACACGCCGAAC
This sequence comes from bacterium, assembly GCA_963601305.1. Taxonomy (GTDB): domain Bacteria; phylum Bacillota; class Clostridia; order Lachnospirales; family Lachnospiraceae; genus Roseburia. The sequence goes on from CAVCFM010000022.1 coordinate 1,516, forward strand.
ATCTTCTTCGGGAGCATATGCTTCGGAAGACCATAGTAATAATAAAGGCCCGCCTGCGCGCCCCAGCACAGATGAAGCGTCGATGTCACATGGTCGTTCGCCCACTCAAAAATCTCGCAGAGCTCCTCCCAATAGTCCACTTCCTCGTATTCCATCTGCTCTACCGGTGCCCCTGTGATGATCAGTCCGTCAAAATAACGGTTTTTGATATCTTCGAATTTTTCGTAAAATTTATTGAGATGGCTCATGGATGTATTTTTTGACTCATGAGTCGACGTTGTAATAAACACCACATCCACCTGTAACGGTGTGTTCGACAGTGAGCGCAGCAACTGCAGCTCCGTCTCTTCCTTCAGCGGCATCAGGTTCAAAATACCAATCTGGATCGGTCGGATATCCTGATGCATAGCTCGCTTTTCATCCATAACAAATATATTTTCCTTTTCCAAAATTTCTTTTGCCGGCAAATCGCTCTGTGTCCTAATCGGCATGTGGTTACCCCTCTTTCTGCTCCACCATCGCACGCAATTCCTCTTCTGAAATAACGGTAATTCCAAGTTCCTGTGCTTTGGTGAGTTTACTTCCGGCGCTCTCACCGGCTAAAACATAATCTGTCTTCTTCGATACGGAACCGGAAACCTTTCCACCGTACTTCTCGATAAACGCAGCCGCCTCCTTGCGCCCGAGCGTAGGCAGCGTTCCCGTCACCACGACCGTCTTTCCGGTCAGCGGCGATTCGATCGTCTCGCTCTCCTCGGCCGTCATATTGACGCCCTCTTCCTGCAGCCGCTCTAAAATCCTGCGGTTGTCCTCATCCGTAAAAAAGTCCCGGATGCACAGTGCACTGACCTCTCCGATATCGTTGACATTTTTCAGTTCATCGACGGTTGCATCCTGCAATTTTTCCATCGTTTTAAAATATCGCATAATGGACTTTGCCGCGGACTTTCCGACATTCGGGATACCAAGTCCCGTCAGAAGCTTGTAGGCATCATTCGCCTTGGACTTCTCGATCGCATCCAGCAGCTTATCCGTATTTTTTTCTTTTCCGATGATGCCCTGCGCGATCAGTTCATCCCGGTGTTCATGCAGCGCAAAAATATCTGCAACATTCTTAATATAACCCATTCTGACAAGTTCTTCAATATAAACCGTGCCAAACCCTTTGATATCCATGGCATCTCTGCCCACAAAGTTAATGATATGCCGTTCTAACTGGGCAGGGCAATTCGGGGAGGTACACTTGATGTCAGCCGTATCCGGCTCCCTCTCCGTTCTGGCACCGCAGACCGGGCATACATCCGGAATCTGAAAACGCTTCCATCCTTCCGGCCGTTTTTCCACTCGCACTTCCTTGACCTTCGGGATGATCTCACCGGATTTGTACACCACGATGGTATCCCCGATCCCGATATCAAGGTCATCGATAAAGTCCTGATTGTGCAGTGTCGCCCGCGACACGGATGTACCACACAGACGGATCGGCTCAAAAATTGCCGTAGGCGTAATTCTTCCGGTTCTTCCCACCGACAATTCGATGTCCAAAAGCTTTGTCTCTTTTTCCTCCGGCGGATATTTGTATGCGATCGCCCATCGCGGCACTTTGGATGTTGCACCTAACTTCTCGCGGTCAGAAAAACGATTGATCTTCACCACCGCGCCATCTATATCGTACGCCAGATTACCGCGGTTCTCGCCGATTGCGCAGATCGCGTCCCAGACCTCATCCGCATTATGACAGACCTTGTAGTCGTCGATGACTTTGATGCCCTGGCTCTTTAAATACTCATAGCCTTCCGTGTGGGTGGCAAACTCCATGCCACGCACCTGCTGGATGTTAAAAATAAACAGCGACAGCTCGCGCTCCTTGGTCACGGCGCTGTCCAGCTGTCGGAGTGTACCCGCCGCACAGTTTCTCGGGTTGGCAAACACTTTTTTCCCCAGCAGCTCCTGCTTTTCGTTGACTGCATCAAACGCCGCATTGGTCATGTAGACTTCCCCGCGGATTTCTAAGTATTCCGGAGCATCCTTCAACTTCTTTTTTACATCCTTAATCACCTTCGCATTCGCCGTGACATCCTCGCCGAAATTGATACCATCGCCCCGCGTTTCCGCCAGCGCCAGCTCGCCGTTCTCATAGCGCAGCGCCATGGAAAGTCCATCGATCTTATATTCCACCACAAACTCAGGATCATCTAACTGTTCCTGCATCTGTGCCACAAACTCGTATATCTCTTCCTTTGAAAATACATCCTGAAGGCTCAACATCGGAACATTGTGCCGCACCAGCACGCCCGCCGTGCGCTTCGCCGTTCCACCAACCTTCTGTGTCGGGGAATCCGGTGTCACAAGTGCCGGATTTTCCTTTTCCAGACGCTTTAATTCCAGCATCAGCTGATCAAACTCGTAATCTGAAATCTCCGGTGCATCCTGGTTGTAATATCTGTCACTGTGGTATGCGATCTGCTCCCGCAGCGCAGCAATTCTCTCTTCCGGTGTCATCCCTGTTCCTCCATGTTTCCGCCTTTTTTCTCCGGTCTTACCGTGTCATTGGACGAGTGTACGATCAGCTTCTGCAAGGTCTGATATTCCTCTCTCGTCACTTCCCGGTAAGTCCCACTCTTTAAATTGCCCAATTCAATATTCATAATACGCACACGCACCAGCTTTTCCACGCGATAGCCAAAATATTCACACATACGGCGTATCTGGCGGTTGAGTCCCTGGGTCAGCACAATCCGGAATTCCCGCTTGCCGACACGTTCCACCTTGCACTTTCTCGTCGTGGTGCCAAGCTCCACCAGCGGCACTCCCCCCGCAAGTCCGCGCAAAAACGCTTCTGTAACCGGCTTGTTGACCGTGACTACATATTCCTTCTCATGCATATTTCCGGCACGCATCATCTTATTGACAATGTCTCCATTATTTGTCATAAGAAGCAGCCCCTCCGAGTCCTTGTCCAATCTTCCCACCGGATAGATACGTTTCGGGTAATGGATATAGTCTACCACATTATTTTTTTCTCGTTTCTCTGCGGTACACACAATCCCCACCGGCTTGTGAAACGCTAAGAGTATCATCTCTTCTTCTTTTTTTACCGGTTTCCCGTTCAGACACACCCGCTGCCCGGAAAGCACGCGTGCTCCCGTCTCTGCCACCTGACCGTCTATCGTCACGTTTCCCGCTTCCACCTGACGGTCCGCTTCCCTTCTGGAACACACGCCTGCCTCACTTAGATATTTATTGATTCGGATTCCCTGTTCTTCCATAATTCCTTCCTTGAACAAAAACGGAGACTTCTGTGAAATAAGTCTCCGTTTCTTAATCTTACTGTAATAATGATGATTTGATGTAACCGGTCTTTCCATTCCAGGTAACTTTTGTCCAGCCCTCTGCATAACTCATCTGAACCGTGACTTTCTCACCCTGATAAGCGGTTCCGACTTTATCCGCCGTCTCGCTCATGCTCTCACGGATATTGACGGTGTCTGTCAGAGTAATTACGGTTCCCTCTGCCAGGCTTGCTGTGCTTGTCGTCGTCTCTTCCGCCTCATTGTCTGTCTCTTCTGCCGGAGCTTCCGTCGACAGATACTCACTCTTGATATATCCTGTCGTACCGCCGTAATCTACGATACTCCACTCGCCTTCCGTGCCTGTCTGTGCTATCTTAGTTCCCTTATCTAAAGATCCAAGCAGATCCGAATTCACATCCGCTGCGCTTCGCACATTTACCTTATCTGTAGTGTAAACCGTCTCAGCCTGCTGTTCTTCCTCTTCTTCAGAT
>CAVCFM010000022.1:5338-10634 GCA_963601305.1 bacterium
CATTGACCTTATCTGTAGTGTAAACCGTCTCAGCCTGCTGTTCTTCCTCTTCTTCAGATTCCGCCTCAGTCTCCTGTGGCTCCTCGGTCTCAGTCTCGGTAGTCTCTGTCACAGCCTCGGTCTCCTCCGGCTCCTCAGTAGCCTCGGTTGCCATCTGCACGATCCATTCGTTGATTGCATTCGGGATTGTGGTATTTACCATGGTTGAGAGCGCATCATCGGAAGCCAGCGCCTCCTCGTAACGTTCCTGAACTTCGCTCTGCAATGCCAGATGCTCATCGCCGTTGATCAGCTTCAGCAAGAGGCTGTACACGCTTGTATCAAATGCATTTTCCTGATTTGCCAGGTTGTAATTGCTGTATAAATTATCGATGTAAAGTTCTCCGTCGTCGTTGGTTCTCACATAGAAGAAATCAAGTCCCGGAGCTGTGGTATCCACATCCACAAACTTAATATCGATCTCGACTGCCACCATATAAGACTTCGCATCTAATCCGTGCTTAGTGTAGCAGTTGATGTTCTGATATTCCTCCACGTACTGGCTGTACAGAGAAATATAAGCCTGCTCCTTGTCCGAAATCGGAGTAGCCAATGTCTTTAAGGTATCGATGTCTCCTGCCGCATACGCTGTAAAATAATCCTGGATCAGCTTGTCAACGTCCTCATAAGCATTCAGCTGATAGGACTCGCTCTCCGCATCCACAAGCTCCGTGGCAGCCACGCTCTCGCCGCCCGCATTGCCCGCCGGATCTGCGCATTTTACCAGCACAAGCACCAGTACCAGAAGAAGGATTCCCGCAGCAAAATAGCGGATATGCTCCTTCACGAATGTAAGAATATCGTTAAAACGATTGTCATCGTTCTTCTTTTTATTATTTAATCTATGATTTAACTTTGATTTATCTGTCAAACTTCTCACCAAACCTTTCTGAATTCTCATAACCGAGCAGGTTGTCACTCGAAGTGCCAATTGCCCGGCAATTGCACCAACAAACGACACAACATCTCCCCTATGTATGTGTCTCCGAAATAAGTCTGATAAAATGCGCCTGGCGGGAATCGAACCCGCATCGCCGGAGTCGGAGTCCAGTGGTCTATCCGTTAGCCTACAGCCGCCCTCGTTGTTCCTATCTGAAACAACTCACTTATGGTAACAGAAATCAAACTTTTTTTCAAGCCATTTCATTAATTTTTTTCCGGGAATGATTTGGTGATAGCTGTATAAAGTTCTTCCTTTTGTCCATTATCCAGATCTGGAAGAATAAAAACCGCAGCTCTCAAGGCAACCGGTGTCACATTTCGCTCCTGTAAAAAACGGATGTCTTCCGCGCTTTCTGTGTGATTTTTAAACTTCGCCACAATCCGGTTCAGATTCGAAAACCATGCGATCAGTTCCCGGAAACGATTTTCCCGCTCCAGCACATTGGTTCCGTAATTCTGCTGTTCCAATCCTGCCGTTGCGATGATCTGCATGCAGATGCGAAGCTCTCCGCTCACATCCGACGCCTCCATCATGACATCCGGCCGCTCCGTTTTTCGTTTTAAAAAGTAGCGTTTTGCCCCCTCATAGTCACCTTGTAAGAAGTATTCCGCCAGACGCTCCTTTAACTCTCTGGTCTCCGCCTTTTCGCCGATCATTCCCACCTTGCACTCATAAACTTTAAGATGATTTACCGTGACCCATACCAGCAGAAGGAACTCTGAGATAAATCCGAATACCCGCTTGTGGTAAGCATCTTCCCCGGTTTCCAGTTCGATCCGCCCTGCAACCTCAAAGAAAATCGAAAACAGCCACTTCGCATACGCATCAAACAACGGTTTTGATGTCACAAAAATATTGCCGAAGTACGTTTCCGGTCCGTTGACCAGGCGCTCAAACGTCTCATAATACTCCGGATACCGTTCTTTTATCACCTGTCCCGTCATTTCCAGCGCTTTGATATTGTGGTTTGCTGAAAATCCATAGTGATAGGAATGATTTAACAAGACTTTTCTGGTTGTGATCAGATCATATTCCTGTAGCAGCGCCTCATACTCTTTTTTTGTATACACCTGCTCCTGCTCATTGATCAGATATCTCCGATAATGGCAGGTGCCCACATAATCCACGTCATGACAATTCTTCCATATCCAGTACAATCCCGTCAGCTCACTGTAATAGCAGTTCAGCTCTGAGATGTTATCGCCGGTATCGTCCCCCGGATACCCCAGATCCCTGCTAAGGCGCCGTCCGACATGCAGCGGCTGATACATCGGGTCTGCCGGAACATCAAATTTTTTATGTGTCATCGTGTAAATACGAATTTTCATAGGACTCTCCATTCTTGCGTGTGAAAAATTTTATTTTCACACTGCTCTCCTTTTGCCAAACATATGTACTTCTGTTATAATATCACTAGAAAAATATCACTAGAAAATAAAGGAGGTGGCAGACATGCCGGAACCGATCATCTATCACATTGATGTCAATTCTGCTTTTTTGAGCTGGGAAGCCGTGGAACTGTTAAAACAAAACCCGGGTACCCCCGACATCCGCACGTTTCCAGCCGTCATCGGCGGCAGTGAGGAAATGCGTCACGGCATCGTTCTCGCCAAATCTCCTTCGGCGCGCGCCTACGGCATCAAGACCGGTGAAGCATTGATGATGGCACGCAAAAAATGCCCCAAACTTCAAATATTCCCTCCGCACTACGAGCTCTACACCAGACGCTCCGCAGAGTTCATGGAACTGTTGCGCCGCTATGCACCGGAGGTGGAAGCCTACAGCATTGACGAGGCATTCTGCGATATGACCGGCACCCGGAGTCTCTACGGCGATCCGGTCGCCTTCGCACACACCTTAAAGGACACCATCCACAAAGAGCTTGGCTTTACCGTGAATGTCGGCATCTCAAACAACCGTCTTCTGGCAAAAATGGCTTCTGATTTTGAAAATCCCGACCGGGTTCACACCCTGTTTCCCGACGAGCTTGCCGCCAAATTCTGGCCGCTTTCCATCGAGAATCTGTTTTTCGTCGGAAAATCCTCCGCCAAAAAGCTCCGCTCCGTCGGCATCCAGACCATCGGCGACCTCGCCCATGCCGATTACCGCATGATCGTCACCCTGTTAAAATCTCACGGGGACACCATCTGGAATTATGCCAACGGCATTGAATCTGTTCCGTTAAGCCACGAATTGTCTGCCGGCAAAGGCTATGGCAACTCGATCACCTTACAGTCCGACGTGACCGACATTGCCACTGCAAATCATGTGCTGCTCTCACTCTGCGAGACTGTCGGTGCAAGGATCCGTGCCGCGGGCGCTTATATCAGCGTCGTCTCGGTACAGATTGTGGACAACGAGTTCCACCACACTTCCCGCCAGATGACGCTGCCGTCTTCCACCAATGTCACAGAGCGCATCTACGAGTGTGCCTGTGAGCTGTTTGCCGCACTCTGGGACCATCACCCCATCCGCCTGTTAGGCGTGTCTACCAGCAAGGCAACCAGTGAAAATTACGAGCAGTATCAGCTGTTTGACAACGATCGCAACGAAAAGCTCTCAAAGCTTAACTCTGCCGTTGACAAAATCCGCACACGCTACGGCGAGGATTCCATCAAACGCGCCTGCTTTGTGGAACAAACAGACTCTAAGCACACGCTTTCCCACATGACCGGCGGCATGAACAAAGCCAAACGCGACATTGCCTCACATGCCACGCAGGGAAAGACTCCTTTATAGACATTTTTCCATTCTGTCACTCACTCATGTGCGCATGGTGCTTCTTATTTATTCTGTCGCTTTCGCATGCGCGTGTTCGATATCTAATATGGTCATCAACTCGTCCATGCTGTATTGTCCAGGCGCACTGGCTTTCTTGTAGGCGCAAAAGCTCATGCAGGAACCGAATGTCTCCCCGCACAGCCGGCTGACGCTTCCGAGTTCTCCCATCGACATGGTGACGATCGGCGTATCCGGATTTTCCTGATGAAATTCCGCAGTCACATCCAGCAGGTTCAGCACATCTTTGTGTTTTTTCGGCATCACAGCCAGCTTCACGATATCTGCGCCGCCGGCACACATTTTTTCCAGAAGCATCTTCATAACCCCGGGCTCCGGTGTCTGCGCAAAATCGTGATGCGATGTGATCACGTGCACCCCTGCGCTCTGAATCTTTTTTATCGTGCGAAGCGGATGCTCTTCCGCAAAAAATTCCACATCCACCAGATCCACACACCCGCTCTCCAATGCCAGGTCATGCAAATCTGTCAGCAGCTGCGGTGTTGCCTCCGCCGCGCCCCCCTGCACTCTGGAGCGAAACGTGTACAGCAATATTTTATCCGCCAAAAGCGGTTTTATGGACTCTAACACACTCCTGACCTCATTGCAGTCCTGGTAAGCGCCAAATCCATCCACGCGCCACTCGATGACATCTGCCCGACTCTGGCTTAATGCTGCCACCTGTCTGACCACCGCCTCTTTTGTCTCCTCCATGACCGGGACACATACTAACGGTCTTCCGGTTCCGATTATTTTGTTTTTTATAGTAAGCTGTCTCATGGCATCCTCCCGTTCTCCTTTACGATAAAGACATTATATAGCAAGCCGCCCCATCATGCAAACATTTGACATCTGCCCCCATATCATTTAAGATATGCCTTAAATAGTGCTTATATATGGAGGGAAGTATGAGTTTTACATTTTTAAATCAGCTGCCATCTCCGGCAGATATCAAACGGGATTATCCGCTTCCTGAAAATTTGCGGGAATTAAAGAAAAAAAGAGACGCTGCCATCAGCGATGTCATAACCGGAAAAGACGACCGTTTCCTTGTCATCATCGGACCGTGTTCCGCCGACAATGAAGACTCCGTCTGCGATTACGTGAGCCGCCTCACCAAAATTCAGGAGGAGCTTGCCGACAAGCTGATCATTATTCCGCGTGTCTACACCAACAAGCCGCGTACCACCGGCGAGGGTTACAAGGGAATCGCCTCACAGCCGGACCCGGAAAAAGCGCCGGACATGTTAGAAGGCCTTATCGCCATGCGAAAAATGCACATCCGCGCCATCGCTGAGAGTGGACTGACCTGTGCAGACGAGATGCTCTATCCGGAAAACTGGGGCTATGTGGAGGACTTGCTCTCCTACGTTGCCATCGGCGCACGCTCCGTGGAAGACCAGCAGCATCGTCTTACCGTCAGCGGTTTTGATGTTGCATCGGGCATGAAAAATCCCACCAGCGGCGATTTTTCCGTCATGCTCAACTCGGTCTATGCGGCGCAGCATCCGCACCACTTTGTATACCGTGGTTACG
>CAVCFM010000023.1:0-7060 GCA_963601305.1 bacterium
CCCCATGGTCAGCCGACTGACTGCTTTTGCAGCCGCCTCGATGGCGTGCACTCCGTTTTCCGGCTCGAACCCTGCATGCGCTGCCTTTCCTTTGATCTCGGCACGCAGGGAGATGATGGAAGGCGCCCGTCTCGCCGCGGCTCCCACCGCGCCGGATAAATCCAGCACATATGCATAGTCCGCCGAAACCACCGAGTAATCGAACACATCTGAGCCTTTTACATACAGCTCCTCGCCGATCGTAAACAGCACCTCTATCGTCCTGTGCGGTTTCCCGCTGGCTAAGACCAGCTCCACACCGTACAAAATCTCAAGGATTCCGCTGATATCGTCTGCTCCAAGCACCGTATCTCCCTTGGAATGGATGGTGCCATCCGCTTCCACGACCGCCTCTTTCCCGCAGCCCGGCTCCACCACATCCATATGTGCACAGAAAATCGGTGCCGTGCCGGGAAGCTCGCCCTCCAATCTGGCATAGATATTTCCGGCATCCCCGCCATAGTGGGCGCCTGCGTTATCCTCTGTCACCGCAAAGCCGAGCTTTTCCAGCCGCTGCTTTAACCAGTCTGCCGTCTTTCTCTCACGAAAACTGACGGAGTCAAACGATACCAGTTCCTTAAAATCTTTTACAATCTCCTCTTCCCATGCCATGTGTTCTTCCTCCTGCTCTAAAAATTAGGTGTCTGCCAAACCCTACTCTATTGTCTTTTATCTGTAATTCATACGGCTTAAAATGTCAACATCTTCATGGCATATTTTTCAGGGATCTGTAAATATTCTGTGCATTTCACGCGGTGTGCTTCCCATGTCCTCTGTGACGCTGCGAGAAATTCCCGAACGGATTTTTGCATTTGGGGGCTGTGCTCTTTTAGGCGTTCGACAGCCCGACGCGGGTGTCCGACGGGAGACGACATGCCTCACGACCTTCCGCATCAATCCGCAAAAATGCATGTTGCGCTCTCCGGCGAACATTCCGCTATGGGATGCTCGAACCTCTAAAAGACAGCAGGCAAACGCAAAATGCCAAAAATCGTCCGCTGGAATTTCCGCGGTGGAACAGTCAGACGTGGGAAACATATTGCGTGGAAGCACAGGACATTACAGTACTTTTTATTAAAAATATGCCATAAAGATGTCCCTGTTAAGCTGCATGAATTGCAGATAAAATCAACATATGGCAGAGTTTTGCAAACACCTGATTATCAAACAGGTATTCAGGAAAACTCTGCCCGGCTTCAGTTTATAATATCTTATTATATTATAATAGTTTCTCGGTGTATACGCACTTAAAGATCGCGTCATCCTCATTTTTTATCTTGTCATAATCTGCCGTGTATCCGAGCTTTTCGTAAAATCCAACCGCCGCATCCCGGCTGGTGATGATAATTTTGCGGATGCCCGCATCCCGCAGCCAGTTTTCTGCCTCCGTGATGATGGCGCGTCCAACGCCGGTGCCACGGTATTTTTTCAGAGTGACGACACGCTCGATCTTGGCGGTCTCTCCGTCGAGGTAATGCAGCCTGCAGGTTGCAATCGGGTGCTTTTCGTCATAAGCCACGACGTATTCGTGTGCCTCTGTTTCATCGATTTCGTACTGCACGGGGATTCCAAATTCCTCGACATTCATCGCCTGGATCCTCACGTAAAATGCAGCTGCCTGGCCTGCGATATCCTGTTTTTCCACTCGCTTTACTTCCATTATAATACCTCCGGTCCTCTGAATATCAGATGATATGGATTTCTTGCATCGTCTAACTCCAAAAATGCCTGTTCTTTTTCAGCGACGATGTCTATGGATGCTGCAATTTCCGGTATCTCCCGAAGTTCGTTCTCATACCGCGCGATATGTTCAAAGTCAAAACTCTTCGCAAAATTCAGGCGATACAGATAATAGTAGATGTGATCGTGGCGGAGCAATGTCTGATACAGCAGCTTATCCGCATCCGTCACGGCATCTCCGGTCAGATATTTTGTGGTGGAGAGCCGCTCATTGATCGCCTTTAAGGTGTCCTCCTCCACATGTGCCCACCGCTCAAGCTCCGTCTGGAATGTCGCCTCACCGGCTTTTTCAATCGGAAGCAGCAGTTCTTCCTTCAGATACGCGATCTCTCCCGCCTCGTTTGCATGGTCATACGTTCTTGTGCCCTCTTTTTCATAGATGAATTTATGAGCAGGGTCACTAGAAAGCCGTTCTCTTCCGGTCGGTGCCAAAAGCTCCCGATTGTCCGGTCCGACTCCGATAAGTCCGTAGACATTGCCGAGTTTTGCACGCATATGCGGGGACTGCTGGTAGTGCCGCTTTATCAGCTCCAGTTTCGTATAGTCGTAAAACGCTTCGGTCTGATAAATGTCCCTCGTGTAGCCCCAGAGGTTCGGATAATCCTGCAGGCGCTTTTTGTTCACTCCGAACACCAGATGATAGTTGATGTGAAAACGGATCAGTGCGACATACAGGTGGATATCTGACAGCGTGATGTGATCGCCGTTGATAAAACGTCTCGTCGCAAGCCGCTCCTCAAGCTCATCCAACGCCTCAAAGTATCCCGCATATCCCTCGTCAAAATCTGCCTGGTTTCTCGCAAATCCGCAGGCATAGGCATCGATCCTGTGATTGATAAATGCACTGAGCTCATCTATCTCGCCGCGCAATGCCTCCGGATAAAGGTCCGGCGCATTTTCCTTATGAAATCTCTTCCAGTCAAGTACCAGATATCTTGGAATATCCCACGCCTCATTCTGGACGATTGCCCCGGTTGTCACATCGGCAATTGCCGGGACCGTCGACCTTCCGATAAAATCCGGGTCACCTTTTAAATAGGCGTCATCCAGATAATGGATTTTTAAGACCGGGTCAACCTCGCCCAAGTCCTCGGAAAAGACCCAGCCACGCGGGTCTCTTAACACGCCGCACTGTCCGATGCTGATGACTTTGTCAAGACCCAGGAGACGCAATGTGATGACCGCTTTGTTGGAGTGCGGGCATCCCGGCATCCATATCAGCCGGTAACGGTCCTTTTCGACGGGAAGCTCCCCTTCCCCATCGCCGAAATGACGATTGAACACGAAGCCGCGCTCCTCGACTTTTCCGGTTTTTTTGTTGATCTGGTGGCGGAATGTATTCTCAAAAAGCGCCACGCTCTGAAACGGTACTAAATAGGACATCATTCCCCCTCCTTGTGTCTTAAGAATTTTTCTTCCGGTGTTCTGCTCAACACTTTGCGGTTCTGCGGAGCTGACCAGATTTCCTCATATGGGATCACATCGTTGAACCGTGCCGGGAAGGAGGAGAAGAGTCCTCTCTTTTTCTCTGCGCTGAAATCACGGAAGTAGGTGTTATGGCGGAATGCCGGGATCTCATACAAATCTCTCGCGTATGCCCAGACGTTCTTGTAATCTGAGATCCTCCGTCTCTGCGGTCCTAAGTTTCTGTAATAGTGGCTGTCCCAGCGCGCCAGTGTCACGAAGAAACGCACATCGGAATCGGTGACATAGTCGCCAAACAGGAAACGGTTATTTTCGAGCCGCTTGTCTAACTTCTCCATCGCACTGGTAAAATCGTCAAACGCCTCTTTGTACGCCTCAAGCGACTGGCAGAATGCCATACGGTAGTGCGCGTTGTTGATGTTCGGGAACAGCCAGTCATTTAAGACATCAATCTCTCTGCGCAGTTTCTCCGGGTAAAGGTCCGGCGCATTTTTTGCCTGATACGGGCGGAACGCCACCTCAAAATAATTTGTCAGTCTGTGGTAGTCGTTATTCACAATCTTTTTCGTCTCCACGTCCACAAGGGATGGAACCGTCGCGCGTCCGCCGTACTCCGGGTCTGCGTTATAATACGCCTCGCTTAAGAATTTAAAACCGGTCACCGGGTCCTCCCCATTCTCCTCCTTCGGGAATCCCCAGCCATATTTGTTGTGAAGTCCGGTTGGCTCCACGATATTCACGCTGATGGCATCCTCAAGCCCTAACAGCTCCCTTACGATGGATGCACGGTTGGACCAGTGGCAGCCCTTTGCCCAGAAGAGACGATATTTTCCTGCTGCCGCTTTCAGCTCGCCCTCCCCGTCTCCAAACGGTGTTGCAAAGCTGTTCGGCTGGCGGATAAATGCGCCTCTGTCGTCAATCTCGGACTTTGTCTCCGCCGGTCTCGGACGGACACCGCGCTCTCTCGCTGCAACCTCAATGGGATTTTCCTCCTGTAAAAATTCTCCGGATAAAATTTTATCGTCGAACTCCGTCAGGATCGCAATGACATTTTTCCCCTGGTTCTCCACACGTTTTGCCTCGTCAATTGCTGCCTTAAGAACCGTATTTGTATCTGCGCCTTCCGGCTCTGTCACAACCGCTACCGCCGGGTTTTTGGCTTTTAATGCTTCCCCGGCTCCGGCAGCGATAGCTCCTGCTCCAACTAAGACGTCAACCTTGTGACCCAGATCCTGCCATATTCCTGTGGCAAGCGCCTCATATTGCGTTGCCGTGCTGTTTGCACTTGCAAATGTCAATTTTGCATACAGCTTTGCCTTTGTCTGCTCCCGCTCCTCTGCTTTTGTGAGCTCTACCAGCGGTGTATTTTCCAGTAACTCTGTCAGATTGTTATATATTGTTCCCATTTCTTCTACTTCCTTTTTCCATGATACCCGGCACACCCGCGCTAGATGGTGTAATCGTCCGGTCCCTCAATTCGCTCGATTTTTGAGATAAATTCGCGCACACGCTCACTCTTTGGTGCGTAGAACAGTTCCTTCGGCGTTCCCTGCTCTAAAATGCGTCCGTTTTCCATAAAGATCACTTTTGTCGCCACATTTTTTACAAAGCTCATCTCGTGGGAGACAAGAAGCATCGTGTATCCCTCGTTTGCCGCTTTTTTGATCGTGTCTAACACCTCGCCCACCAGCTCCGGGTCAAGCGCCGAAGTCGGCTCATCCAAAAGCAGTAACTGCGGCTCCATCGCCAGCGCCCGGGCGATCGCAACACGCTGCTGCTGTCCGCCGGATAAATGTCTCGGATAATGGTTTGACCAGTCTAAAAGCCCCACATTGGCAAGCTGCTCTTCCGCGATTTTTCTGGCGGCTGCCTTATCCATTTTTTTTACAACGACAAGCCCTTCCATCACGTTCTCAAGCGCTGTCTTTTTTGAAAAAAGATTCCAGTTCTGGAACACCATGGCGGTGCGCTTGCGGATGTCGATCAGTTCCTTTTTACTCGCCTGCGCTAAATTTACATGTAAGTCATCGATAACTAACTCGCCCTCCTCCGGCTTTTCCAGCCGGTCGATGCAGCGGAGCAGTGTGGATTTTCCGGTTCCGGATGGGCCGATGATCGCAATGACGTCACCTTTTTCAATCGAGAGGTCAATGCCGTCTAAGACCACTTTGTCCCCGAATTTCTTTTTTACGTTCTTAACCTCTATCATACGCTTGCCTCCTTTCTGCCCCGGGCTGCCACCTGTTCCGGAATTGCCAGTTTTTTCTCAAGCAGCTTGATCAGCTGTTCCACGATGATCGTAATCGCCCAGTAGATTAATGCCAGGGAGATATAGACTTCAAAGTAACGGAAGGTTCTTCCTCCGATGATACGCCCCTGCGCCGTCATCTCCACAACCGCACAGGTAAATGCAAGCGAAGTTCCCTTGATCAGTCCGATAAATGAGTTTCCGAGAGATGGAAGCGCGACCACGATCGCCTCCGGAAGGATAATCCTCCGCAAGATCTGAGGATAGGTCATTCCCAGTGAGCTTGCCGCCTCCACCTGTCCCTTGTCGACGGACAACAACGATGCACGGATAATTTCCGCATTATACGCCGCCTCGTTGACTGCCAGCGCCACAAACGCATACAGGATAGAAGGGATTCCGTTTAAGTTGTAATCGGTTCCGTTTTTATAGTTGAGATATTTTAACAGCATCGGAATTCCGTAGTAAGTCACATATAACTGCACCAGCACCGGTGTTCCGCGGATCACCGAGATAAAAACAGTCGCGATCGGTGTCAGCACAGGCACCTTTTTTATTTTTATCAGGGCAATCACAAGTCCTAATATCAGACTCACGATCATGGAGCCGATTGCCAGTTCCATCGTGACCGGCAGATATCTTAAGATATCCGGAATATTTTTAAAAACCTGCTCAATATCAAACAAATCCTTTGCTTCCATTCTTGCTTCCTCTCAAAAACTTTTTTGTGAAATTAGTTCAACGGCTCTAACAGTGCCTCCTCAGCCGGTGACTGGTCTGCGCCTCCGAAAAATTCTTCACTGAGTTCTTTTAATGTTCCGTTCTGTTTCAGCTCTAAGATCGCTGCATCTAACTTGTCGCGAAGCTCGGTCTGATCTTTCGGAAGGATGAAGTATGCATAGAGGTTGTCGGAGATCAGGCTTGCCTCATCCTCCGGGATCTCTGCTTTTCCAAGGTCAAATCCGTACTCATCGATATAAGCGATGTACATTGGACCGTCGATAATGGAGAAATCCACGGAACCGTCTTCCACATGCTGTAACCAAACTGCCGTATCTGCATCCGAGTATGTGATGTTGATGGCTTCATCCGGGTTCTTTTCATTCCACTGCTCCACCGCATTTGTCACGCTGACGCCCGCTCCGTTTTCAAAGGTCTTTCCGGCTGCGCTTGCAAATGAAGTGATCGGGTCGGCACCGTTTTTGTATACAAAGACGTAACTGATCTCATCATACGGCACACTGTAGAGATAATTTTCGGCTCTCTCTGCGTTGTAGGAGAAGTTATTGACACCAATCTGGTAATTGCCTGCGGTGAGTCCTGTAAACACGGAGGTAAAGTCTGTGATCTCAATCTCGAGTTCATATTCCGGCAACAGCTCAAATGCTGCCTTTAAAACTTCGATGTCGTATCCGGTAAGTTCGTCGTTCTCATCCACCGTGATATATGGCTTTGGACTTCCGCCGGTTGCAGCTTTTATCACAGTCACGCCATCCCCCGATGTGCTGTCTGCCACATCACTCTCCGTAGCGCCGTTATCTGCTGCACTACTATCTGCGGCGCTGCTGCTATCGCTTCCGGCTGCCGATGCGCTCCCCTGTGCGCTAT
>CAVCFM010000024.1:0-2174 GCA_963601305.1 bacterium
GGTTTGGAAGATGGATCTCCTCGCCGTTTTTGATGACCTTCCAGCTTTTTGTCATAATCTTCAGACTGCCAATCTCAATCATATAATCATCGGCATTATATTCCTGAACATTCACATCCCCGGAGCCTGGATTATTCTGGTTTTTCCCGGTAAGCCTCTCATACCGCGAAAGGTGCGACTTCACTCTTGCTACAAGCTCCATCGGGTCGAATGGCTTTACCACATAGTCATCCGCGCCGAGTCCAAGCCCACGGATCTTATCGATAGACTCTGTCTTTGCCGTCACCATAAGGATCGGCACATCGATCTTATCGCGGTATTCCCGGCAAAGGTCATAACCATTTTTCTTCGGCATCATGATATCCAAAATGATCAGATCGTATTTTTTCTCATCAAGCTTACGCTCTGCCTCCTCACCGTCATACGCCACATCCACGGTAAATCCGCTCATGCTTAAGTAATCTCTTTCGAGATTTGCAATTTCTCTGTCATCCTCCGCTAAAAGTATTTCTGCCATACGCTCACTCCCCTTCTGTTCCTATCGGCAATGTTATCTCCACAATAAAGCCTCTGTCTGAATGTGCCTCGATACTTCCCTCATGCTTTTCAATGATATAACGGCACACATACATTCCAAGTCCGTTTCCATTGCAGGCTGCATTTCGTGCCTCGTCTCCCCGGTAAAACTGTTCAAATACATGTTTTAGTTTTTCCGGCTCCATCCCGGCTCCGTTATCCTTAAATGTCAGTTTTAACTGTTTTTCCTGCAATGTCAACGCCGTGATCTCGATCCGGACACCCGCCTCATTTTGGGCATACTTACAGGAATTTTCTATCAGATTGTCAAATACGCGCTGCATCTGCTCCCTGTCGATGCGGCACATACACGGTTCCATCGCATCAAAATATCCCTGGATCACAATATCCCTCATCTGAAGTTCCACTTCTTTTTCCGCCACATAGTCTTCCAGATATTGCTTCATGTCCACGCTCTGAAAATAAAACGGCATATTTCCGGTCTCAAGCTTTGAAAAATAGAACAGCTTTGCCAAAAGCTTGTCCATGTCGCAGGATTTTTTATATGCCACCGATAAATATTCTTTTCGCTTTTGCTCCGTGTCAGCAATCCCGTCCATCATGCCCTTGATATATCCCTTGATCGAGGTAAGCGGTGTCCTAAGGTCATGCGAGATCCCGCTGATCATCTCCGTTCTTGCCTTCTCGTATGCAAGGTTGGTCTCCATCTGTTCCTTCAGATGCCTCTGCATCAGATCAAAGCTGGCACATACGTTTTTGAATTCGTCGTCATGACTGTAATCGATGCTCTTGTCCAGATCCCCATCGATAATCCGATTGGCTGCATCATTTAAACCGTTTAGCGGCTCCATGATTTTTTTTATCAGGCTCTTTGTCATCAGCTGGCTCAGCACCAGAATGATAATGATCGACAACACACCTACGATCAGAAAAATCACCATAAATGTCTCAAACATGCCCCTGCTCATTCCCAGGATTGAGACATCCTTGGTACAGCTGACAAAATACAGTTGATAGTCCGTCCCCGCTATCTCCTTTTGCAGCGTAAAAATCGTGGTTCCCTCTATCAGGTAGCTTTTCACTACCCCCTCTTCCTTATCGGTATCATATAGAGTCTCCGCACTCTCTTCCTCACTGTGCCTTGCAGTCTGGTACACGGTTTTTCCGCTGTCGTCTAACACGATCAGCCGGAAACCATAATCAGATACCGACTGTGCCACCCGCTCCCAGTCCGTATCCGTGATTGCAAGTTCCTGTATCGTCGCAGACGCCTCGGTATAATTTTCGGAAATCATCGCATTCTGACTGTACCATCCCAGAAAATAATCTTTAAAAATTAAAATCATGCTGCCGCCAATCAATAACAGTACCAGCAACGACAACAGCACCATAATGGAATTTGTCCGGAAAATCCTCTGTTTTATCGTCATAAGAACCACCTCTTGCTTTCCATTACACCATGATACCCGCGAGATGTAAACATGAATGTGTCTAAATATAAACTTTTTCTAAACAAAACCTCCCCGGATAAACCGGGGAGGTCTACACTATATCTTACTGATAAAGTCCTTTCTTCCGTCTGCGCACGCCTTCTCATAGATATGCGTCGCATGTTTTTTTACCGTTGTCTCAGATAT
>CAVCFM010000025.1:0-5806 GCA_963601305.1 bacterium
TAGGAGTTGAGCGCCATATTCTGCGATTTAAACGGTGCCACCCGGTAGCCATCCTCCGCGAAAATACGGCACAGGCCTGCCACCAGCATGCTTTTTCCGGCATTGGACATCGTGCCCTGTATCATAATCTTTTTTGCCATAAAAAACCTCCACGCCACAAACGGCATGGAGGTACCCCAGATATCAGTATTGTATGATTCTCATATCTTATCTACCAGACCAGTTACTCGTGGCTGTCTCATCTTCACACAAGGCAGGTCTCCTGGCTGAAAGATTATCATTTGTGGCAGCCTTCCCGATCGCTCAGTGGCATTCTGCCCAAACTACTTTATCACAGTGACGAGTTCGCATGGGAGTTACACCCATTTCCCTTTTCACCGGAACGGACATCTTCGAATGTCTTCCGACACCTTGTATGTATTTATTTTTCGAAGATTAATTATAACACGCCCGGCAGCCTTTTTCCAGCACTTTTATTCCGTGACCATGGTCTCACAATCGGCGGTCTCCTCATTTATTCCGCCACCGTGGTCTCTGCAGTCGTATCGGTAACTGCAATCGGGGTAATGACAATTTTATCTGCGGAAATATTGGTCTTACGCTTTACGATATCCTCCACCTGTGCCCGCTTTGCGTCTGTGACTTCTCCCATATTTAATACGACGTCACAGCTGTCATCCGTGATGCTGACTACCACATCACTAAACCCTTTTGCCTCGAGCAGCATCTCCGCAGCTGCTTCGCGCTCTGCGATATCTGTCAGGGCAAGCATTTTCGTCACTGCCTCCTGCTTGACACTCTCCTCGAGTGCCTCGTTATTTACGATCTCAAGCAGCGTCTCACGATTCTTGGAACGGATCTGCTCCCGGTTTAATTTCATCTGGGCAGCATAATCTAAGCTGGCAACGGTCGTGCTCGTAAGCACCGTCTCACCTGCGCTGTCAATCTCGCCTTCTCCCACATCAGCTACTTCTGTCCCGGTACCATCTGTAGCTGCCACATCAGTAGTCTCTGCGCTTTCATCCGCAGATGCCACGATATCGTCAATCGTTCCCTCGTCGGTGAATATCTCTTCCGCCACAGCGATATCTTCATCTGAAATCTCGTACTCCCCCGCAACCTCTGCATCGGTCTGCGCATCTGCTGCCACCTGCGTATCCTCAATATTTTTATTCATGCAACTGAAATATCCAGCTACCGCAATCATTAGTGCCAATGCCGTAATCACCAATTGGTTCTTGCGAAATATTTTTTTCAATTCGATTCCTCCTTGGACCCCATCTTAACTACCTTAATTCTATGCGCTTCCACCGGCAATAATGCCTGAACCGCCTCTGAAATATTTGAAGCGACCCGCGCATTTCCTCCTCCCTCCGCCACAACCACAACGCCTTCCACCGTCGGCATTTTTTCATTTTGCACATAAGGATATGTCCCGCTTCCGTTCTCCACATAAACGGTTTCCTCATCCAACTCATTTTCCGTCTTTTTGGTATCCTTCTCCACCACGTTTTCCCCTGTGTCTGATACCGTGATCATAACCGCCACATCTCCGACTCCCTCCATCTTAGCCAGTACCGTCTCCAACTTTTTTTCAAGATATGTCACATATGCCTCTTCCTCAGATTCCTCCACGGTGGCGCTCTTGTCATTCTGCTGACTCTCCACGGTGTCAGCCGTCGTCTCACTCTGCTTTTCCTGTGGCAGGGCGATCACCAGAAGAAGTACCCCCACAAGTGCCAGTACCAGCCAGTCACTCCGCTTTATCTGCTTAAATTTTTCATTTTCCAGCAAATGTTTAAAAAATTGCGACATTTTCCCTTCTCCCTACCCTTTCCGGTACTCCACACAAATATCCGACTCCTCCATCCCATAGAACTCTGCCAGTTCTTTTTGCAGCGCCTCGGCGGTATCATCCCATGTTTTTTCCGACTCTCCGCTTTCCATTGTCCGTGCAGCCGTCGTCTGCTCCGATCCGCTTTCCATTGTCAGTGTAATCGCCATCTGTTGCAGCGTATATTCATCTGTCAGTTTTACACTTGCCTCCGCCACCGTACATCCATATACTGATGCAAAATTTTCCGCTGCCATCGCCACTTCCCCACTGATTGCCTGCTCGTATTCTTCTTTGAAATACTCACTTTTTCCGTACTCCATTTTTTCCATATCTCTCGAGAACTGTTCCATACTCTCCGTAAACGTTTCATAATCAATGGCATCTAAAAAGCTGTCGCTGCCGTAAATCCACTCACAGACCGGTGTCAGAAGTCCGATCAAGAGCACCAGTTCCGCAAAAAAACGGATATACTTTCCATAGCGCTCTCCCGGTGCCAGATACAAAAGCAGTAGTAACACCACCTGCAATGCCAGAAGTCCCTTGATATAGGCCATATGTTTCTCCTCTTACCCGCTCATACCGGAGACGCCTGTGGTAAGTGCAATGGTCACAAAAAACAGCGCTGTCGCATAGACAAGTAACTGTAAATACAGCACGCCCCCCTCTGCCATTCCCCTTAAGCATCCCGCAAATCGCTTGTCCGCCACAGGTTCCACCACCACTGCCGCCACCTTATACATCAATGAGAGCAGCAGTATTTTCAAGATCGGAATAATTCCGATAATCACCAGAACCAATAGCGCGGCAACCCCCACACAATTCTTAATCAGTGCTCCCGCACCCAGCAGCATTTCCCCCACATTTCCAATCGTGTTGCCGATCCCCGGAATTGCCGATGCCGCTTTTAGCGTGGCACTTCCAAAGAGTCTGTCCTTCGCCGGCAAAATCAGCCCCTGAACCACGTTAAGTCCCACCACGATGGTTCCCGCCGTCTTCATACTGATGCGGATTGCGGAGTGTAACAGCTCCGATAAATTCTGGAATTTCTCATCTTCATAAAAATGATTGAACAATTCAATCAGCACATACATATGTACCATGGGTGATAAAATATTTAAAAACAGCCACTGTATCAGATAGATGACCAGAAATGCCAGTTGGTAAAACCCTGCTGCACTCTCTGTCCCGGCAGCAAATATCATACTGAAACAAAAGGTCGGGACCAGCATTTTCATAAAATCCACACTCTGCGACAGCGTATCCTCCACCAGATCTCCAAAGTCCAAAAAGGTAGCAAGCAATAATACTGCCATGACGCAATACACCATCAGAAATAAGAGATTTGCAATATATCCGCCCTGAAATGTCCCGGTAAAATTGTGGAGCACCGAAAAAACAACTGCCAGAAGAACCACCTGTGCAAGAACCTGTCTATTTTCCGCAAGTTCGTAAATAAATGCGTCCGAAATCCAGTTTTTAAGCAGTTCTCCGTCTACTCCTTGGATTCCCTCTGTAAGCAGTACCTCCACAATATCCGAAAACTTAACTTTTTCCCGCTGACCCGCAAACACTTCCTGCTCTAACAATTCGTCGAGGTCATCAAAATCCAGTTTTTCCAGCCACAAGTCCAGATACGCGTTTGTGTCCTTTGTCCCTGAATCCTCCGTCGATGCGTTCACACACATGGGCGCTCCTGCCCACAGTAAAATTACCAGCAAAAAAACTCCCGTCAGCCGCAAGACAGTTCGATTTTTTTTCATAGAAAACTCCCCATCGTCTCCAGGAACACATGGATCACCGGAATACTGACCACCAGAATGGATATCTTCGCAAATATCTCAATCTGGTTTCCGATGGCACTGTATCCTGCATCCTTGCAGATATCTGTTGCAAACTCCGCCACATATGTGATTCCCACCATTTTTATGATCAGCGCAACATAGCGGCCATCCACCGGGATCAGTTCCTCTAACTGTTCCACAAAGCGAAGTACCGTCTCAACTTTTGTGAGCAGATAAGCGAAAATACAGATGCACACTGCAAGTCCCACAAAGGAAGCAAATTCCGGGCGCTCCTTTTTTAGCGGAACTGCGATGAGGATTCCCGCAATTCCGAGCACAGAAATTTTTATAATATCCACCCCACGCCTCCTCTCACAGTGCAAACAACGTCTGCATTGTCTCAAAGAGTTCATAGATATAAGGTATGATCCAAAACAGTACAATCAGCAGCCCCGCAAGGCTTGTAAGAAATGCATGTTCTTCCCTTCCGCTGTGTTTTAGCACCTGGCTGATCACCGTCACCAATATGCCCACTGCTGCTATTTTAAAAATCAAATTTACGCTCATGCTTCTCTCCATCCCATTATGCCGCGATGCCGCCGCTTCATTCTTACACGAGTACAATGACAATCAATACGCCCCCCAACAGGCTGACTGCTCCGTACACCTTCTGTTTTTCTCTAAGCTCACTCCTTGCTGTCTCAATCTGAAAATCAAGACATTCCAGCACGGTCTCTAACTGTTTTTTGTTCTCCTCCACACTTCTCCCGAAAAAAGCTGCCCCTGCCTGTTCCACCGTCTCCTGCTCTGCAGTGCCAAGTCCTAACTCCCTCTCATGTTTTGCAAATGCCGCTCTCCAGATGTCCTCCCCCGTACCTCCTTCTTTTTCCAGCAGCTCTTTTGCAATTTCGAGGCTGATCCTTTGAAGCAGCGCATTTTGAGGCTTTACATACCCTCCCAGCAATGCTTCCATGGTGAGCAGGGAACCTCCCGCCGCATGGGAGAGACGGATCAGCCAGCTGCGGATCTCATACAGTAACTGCAGATGCAGATACAACTCCCTGCGCAAACTGAGCGCCACCCCGATACTTGCCAACAGTACCAGCACACTTCCTGCCAGCTTCATCGGATTTTTTCCATATGTGCATCGTAGACATGCATCCTGCGCCTGCCATCCGGCAATCGCTCAATCCAGACGTACCGCCCGAACACTTCCCGCGCTATCAGGTGCCTAAGTCCCTGTTTTTCGCACAGTTCCCGCACATTTCCAGCATGGATGGTTCCAAGGATGTGGATCCCGGAGTAGATTGCCTGCTCCACCGCCAGGAAATCCCCCCTTCCGCCCAACTCGTCCACAGCAAGAACCTGGGGTGACATGGAACGTATCAACATCCGCATCCCCTCATCTTTTTTGCAGCCATCCAATACATCCGTGCGCGCTCCCAGATCATTTTGCGGAACCCCCAAGTGGCAGGCTGCAATCTCCTGGCGCTCGTCCACCACACACACCTTCATTCCCGGATGCGTCTCATCTCCATCGGACAACAGCCGTATGCAGTCCCGCAGCAATGTGGTCTTTCCCGCCCCCGGCTCCGATATGATCAGTGTGTGATATATGCCAGAATGATTTCTGAGATATGGCAAAAGCTCCTCTCCACACCCCCTTCTCTCGTGTGCAACCCGGACATTTAAAAAAGAGATATGACGCACTCCGGCCACTGCGCCCTCCTCCATCACCGCGCCGCCAGCCAGTCCGATCCGATGACCACCCTCTATGGTAATGTAGCCCTGCCGCATCTCCTCCTGATAGGCATACAGGGAATAGTTGCTGATGTAATTGAGCATCTCCGCAATATCTGTCATATGTATCCGGATATCCGGCAGCAGATAGCAGTTCCCGCTATCGAAACAAAATTCCAGCGGTTGTCCGACGCGAACCCTTATTTCCTCCAGACCTTCCTGCCAGTTTTTTCCCTGCATGGCTGACCGGATCTGTACCGGAAAAATTTTTGCCAATGAAAACTGTTCCACATCTCATCCCTCCTTATGTCTAATTCTATGACTTGTCTTTCTTTTTATGACTGGTATTTTCTATAATGCAATCGAGTAGGAGGCTAATCATTAATTGATTAGCCGACCTCTCACACCACCGTGCGTACCGTTCGGTACACGGCGGTTCAATCAACTT
>CAVCFM010000026.1:0-6328 GCA_963601305.1 bacterium
GGCTTGATGTGAAGACCGATGCCATACTGGAAGTGGGCGCGGTGCGGGTGCGTGGCGGCAGGGAAGCAGACTGTTATACGGCGATGCTTAACACCGGACGGAAACTTTCGGATAAGGTGGTAGAGCTGACCGGGATCACCCAGGAAATGGCGGATGCGGGGGCAGACCCCGAAACGGTTATGGAAGAGTATTTTGCTTTTCTCGGGGATGATGTGCTGGTGGGACAAAATGTAATCTTTGATTACAGCTTTTTAAAACAGTGGGCGGTCAACCACCGCATATCCTTTGAACGCGTGGCGGTGGATACGCTGAAACTGGCGCGTAAATTCCTTCCCGCGGAGCAGAAAAAAGATCTGGAGAGCCTATGCTCTTATTTTTCAGTCAGGCGGGATCTGGCGCACCGGGCGCTTGCGGATGCGAGAGAGACGGGACTGATATTGGAGTGCCTTAAGGAACAGTATGGAGCGGATGCCCCGGAAGCGTTTGAGCCAAGACAGTTAAATTGCAAAGTAAAACGGCAGACACCTGCCACAGAGCGCCAGAAGACCTATCTGCGGACCTATGCATCGGAGAAAGGTCTCACGCTGCCGGAAAATCTGGAACAATTTACCCGCAGCGAGGCGTCGAGACTGACCGACCGGTGGATTGCCACCTATGGCAGAATATAGCGGGCTATGCGGGAGCGTTTGTCTCTAAATGCTGTAGAATGGAGGTCTTCATTGGAGAATCCAAAAGCTCTGCCCGGCAGACCAGTGCGTGATAAGCGGCATCATCACCTGTCTGGCGGTAGATATCAGCCAAAAGCAGGTAGTTTTTGCTGACATCGGAGCCGCAGGAAATGCCGAATTCCAGAACAGTCCGCGCCTCGTCCACATAGCCCAGGGAGAGCAACTCTTCTCCGTAGGCGGCGAGGGTGCAGCAGAGGGTGGTGAAGTTCTCGTCACATTCCGTCAAAAACGCCAGATTGGCAGCGCCGTATTCGAGTTTTAAATCTGTGTTGCTTCTGTGCGCGAGATTTAAGATTTTTTTCTCGGAGAGGGCGCGAAGCGTATTCTCACATTCCTGTAATTTGGAATTTTCACAGATATTTAATGGAAAATTATCAAAAGGTATGCTAATATAGGGGAGTCCGCTGATATCCTGTCGGCGAACGGCGTTTGCTTCATTTTCGCGCGCCCAGAACTGCGCATTGACTTCGTCCTGCGCGCGGGTGTTTCTTTTGCGATAGAAAGCAACCAGAAAAATAAAGAAAATTAAGATACCTATTGCCATAATTTGTATTGTCCTTTCGAGATAAATTGAGGTGAAACATATGTATAATTTTGGAAAAAAGAAAAACAAAGCAGCACTCGCAACAGTCATTATCGTGGTAATCGCAGCGATGCTTCTCACCACGGTGCTTGCAGCGCTGTTATAGTCACTTTTCGCCGCGTTTCTTTCATGTAAAAATATACTAAAATTTGCGGGGCGAGTCAAATATATTCGTGGTTATGCACCTTGAAAAACCAGGGGGGCACTGTTAAAATAATTCCACGAGTGCTAGTTATATCAAGTGATTAGATAGAGGGGAAACAATGAAAAAGTTAAAAAAGATTTTGCCGTTGTTTGGAATGGCATTATTAGTCTGTGTGGCATTTGCAGGTGTTAAGGCAATTCGTGCAGAGGAAGTGATGACCATTGCAGAAGGCGTGTATATCGGTTCTGTTGATGTGGGCGGTATGACCTACGAGCAGGCGACGGAAGCAGTGAATGAATATATTGCGCAGGCTGGCGATGCCCAGATCACACTGTCAGCCGGAGAGAAAAGTATTTCGGTGAGCGCAAGCGAGCTTGGCATCTGTCTCTCAGACCAGATGGTTGTGCAGGAGGCGATGGATGTCGGACGCAGCGGCAACCTGATCAAGAGATACAAAGATAACAAGGATTTGGAGCAGGGAAATAAAGTCATCACACTGGAACTTGGCGTGGATGAGAGCACGGTGGAGACACTTCTTAACGACAATGCATCTGCATTGAACCAGGAGGCAGTCGACAACGGACTTGTACGCGAGAACGGCGCGTTCCAGATTGTAAAGGGAGCACAGGGAATTGAGGTAAATGTTGCCGATTCCGTGACCGCAATTGAGTCTTATATCCATGATGAGTGGGATGGAAATGCATCCGAGATTTCTCTGGTGACAGAGATTGTGGAGCCGAGGGGAGACGAGGAAGAGCTTTCCCAGATTACGGATGTGCTTGGAAGCTACACCACCAATTTCAGCGATTCCAGCAGCAGCCGTTGTGCAAACATTGCAATTGCAGCCGGTAAGATTGACGGAACCGTCTTATATCCGGGCGAAGAATTTTCAGTCTATGAAGCAATCGGACCGTTAGATGCCAGCGGCGGATATGAGTTGGCAGGCGCTTATGAGAATGGTCAGGTGGTACAGTCTTATGGCGGCGGTGTATGTCAGGTATCAACGACCTTGTACAATGCAGCAATCCTGGCGGAGCTTGAGATTACCGAGCGGTCGAACCACTCGATGATCGTCACCTATGTAAAGCCGTCTATGGATGCGGCGATCGCAGGTGATTACAAGGACTTAAAGTTTGTCAACAATCAGGAGTATCCGATCTATATTGAAGGATACACTGTTGGTAAAAATATTTACTTTAATATTTATGGAAAAGAGACCAGACCGTCTAACCGTGTGGTAAGCTACGAGAGTGAAGTGGTATCCACAGTGGATCCGGGGGTTCAGTTTGTGGCAACAGGAGATCCTGCCGGATATATCTCGGTAGCACAGAGCAAACATACCGGATACACAGCACAGCTGTGGAAGATTGTCACTGTCGACGGTGTGGAGGAGAGTCGTGAGGTGTTTAACAAGAGTACCTACAAGGCTTCCCCGAAGATTGTAAATGTCGGAACGGCATCGGATGATGAGAATGTCTCAGCAGCCATCGGTGCAGCGATTGCGACCGGTGATGAGGCGACTGTGTACGCGGCTGTTTCCCCATATACCGCAAATGCGGCGGCTGTTTTAAATCCGACACCGGAGCAGACGACATCGGAGGAGCAGACACCGGAGGAACAGGCGACGTCGGAGGCGGCTGAGGTGGAGGCTTCGGCAGCGCAGGCGGACGCGGCGGCAGAGACTTCCACGGACGGACAATAATAGAAGAATAAGTAAGTTTTAAGGCTGCCCAGGTCAGGGTAGCCTTAAACTGTAAATTGAACGAATGGTTGGTAGGACACATGAAGATTGGAAAAGTACCGGAGAATGTGCTAAAACGCTCCGTATTCAAACAAATACATACAAAGCGGCCGGAGGTGCTGCTTGGAGCCGGTGTGGGGGAGGACTGTGCAGCGTTAAAACTGGCGGCAGATGAGACACTTGTGATGTCTACAGACCCGATCACCGGTACCGCGCAGGATATCGGAACCCTGGCGATCCAGATTACGGTCAATGATCTGGCAAGTTCCGGCGCAGAGCCGGTAGGAGTCATGCTTACCGTGCTGCTCCCGGAAAAGGTGAGAGAAGCCAAATTAAAGCTGATCATGAGTCAGGTGGAGGAAGCCTGCAAAAAGGCAAATGTCCAGGTGATCGGCGGACATACGGAGGTTACGCCCGTCGTAAACCAGCCGGTGATCTCCGTGTGCGGAGTCGGAAAAGTAAAGGATGGCAAGCTGGTATCCACAGCAGGAGCGAGACCCGGCATGGATATTCTTGTCAGCAAATGGATCGGAATTGAGGGAACTTCTATCTTAGCGAAGGAGAAGGAAGAGGAGTTATCCAGCAGATTTTCCACCTCATTCATTGATAAGGCAAAGAACCTGGATGTCTATATCTCGGTTCTTTCAGAGGCCGCAGTCGCCGTGCAGTCTGGCGTTAGTGCCATGCACGATGTGACAGAGGGCGGTATATTCGGGGCACTCTGGGAAATGGCAGAGGCATCTGGCGTCGGACTTGAAATCGACACGAAAAAGATTCCGATTCGGCAGGAGACAGTAGAAATCTGTGAATTTTTTGGAATTAATCCTTATAAGCTGATTTCCAGCGGTTGTATGCTTATGGCGGCGGAGGACGGTAATAAGCTTGTGCGTGAGCTTGAAAAAGCAGGAATACCGGCATCGATCATCGGAAAGGCAACGGAGGGAAATGACCGTGTGCTGTTAAACGGGGATGAGCGCAGATTTTTAGAACCACCGAAGACGGATGAATTATATGAGGCATTGTAGAAAGGATTTTGATATGAGAGAGAAAATTTTAACCTTCATAGAGAAGAATAGCAGAATCGATTTAAAGGAGCTGGCGATCATCCTTGGCGTGGACGAGGCGACGGTGGTCAACGAACTGGCACAGATGGAAAAGGAACGTATTATCTGTGGATACCACACGATCATTGACTGGGATAAGGTCGGTATCGAAAAGGTGGTAGCGATGATCGAGGTGCGTGTGACACCACAGCGCGACATGGGATTTGAGAAGCTGGCAGAGCGTATCTGTAATTACCCGGAGGTAGATTCCGTGTGCTTAATTTCCGGCGGATTTGATTTTATGGTGACACTTGAGGGAAGAACACTGCGCGAGGTTTCCCAGTTCGTATCCGAGAAGCTTTCCACACTGGACTCCGTGCTCAGCACCAAGACGAATTTTATCCTCAAAAAATATAAAGACCACGGAACCGTGATCGCTGAAAAAACAAAAGACGAAAGGATACAGATGCTGCCATGAGAGACCCATTATCTAAGACAATCGTCACGATCGAGCCATCCGGGATCCGTAAGTTTTTTGATATCGTAAGTGAGATGGACGACGCTATCTCGCTTGGTGTGGGCGAGCCGGATTTTGATACTCCATGGCATATCCGTGACGAGGCAATTTATTCCCTGGAGAAGGGAAGAACATTTTACACCTCAAACGCAGGTTTGAAGGAACTGAAAGTAGAGATAGACCGCTATCTGACCAGAAGATTTGGCGTGTCCTATGATTATAATAAGGAGATACTTGTCACAGTCGGCGGAAGCGAAGCGATTGATATTGCGATGCGCGCGATGTTAGATCCGGGCGATGAGGTGCTGATTCCACAGCCGAGTTATGTATCCTATCTTCCGTGTGCTGTGTTAGCAGGAGGAGTTCCGGTTACGATCGAGCTTCAGGCGGAGGACGAGTTCCGATTGACAGCCGAGCAGTTAGAGGCTGCGATCACACCGAAGACCAAGCTTTTAGTGCTGCCATTCCCGAACAACCCAACCGGAGCAGTCATGGAAAAAGCAGACTTGGAGAAGATTGCGGAAGTCGTGATCAGGCACGATCTGTATGTCATCAGTGATGAGATCTATTCCGAGCTTACTTATCTGGACAACCATGTCACCATCGCATCTCTCCCGGGGATGAAGGAGCGCACGATTTTAATCAATGGTTTTTCCAAGTCCTATGCGATGACCGGATGGAGACTTGGCTATGCCTGTGGACCGGCTGCCATTATCAAGCAGATGTTAAAAATCCATCAGTATGCGATCATGTGTGCGCCGACCACCAGCCAGTATGCGGCAGTAGACGCACTGCGCAACGGCGATGAGGATGTGGCACGGATGCGCGAGGAATATGATGGCAGACGCCGCTATCTGCTGCACCGTTTTAAGGAGATGGGATTGTCATGTTTCGAGCCGTTTGGAGCATTTTATGTGTTCCCGTGCATCAAGGAGTTCGGCATGACCTCCGATGAGTTTGCCAATGAGCTGCTGCGCAGCCAGAAGGTGGCAGTTGTGCCGGGTACGGCATTCGGAGCCTGCGGCGAGGGATATGTCCGCATTTCCTATGCATATTCGCTGGAGAATTTGAAAACAGCGATGGACCGTATCGAGGCGTTTGTAACAGATTTTAGAAGTAAGAGTGAAAAATAATTATGGCTAATTTAAATATCGTTTTATATGAGCCGGAGATCCCGGCAAATACAGGAAATATCGGAAGAACCTGTGTCGCAACAGGCACAAAGCTGCACTTGATCGAGCCGTTAGGATTCCGTCTGGATGAGAAGGCGATCCGCCGGGCGGGAATGGACTACTGGAAAGATCTGGATGTCACAACCTATGTGAACTGGGAAGATTTCTGTGAGAAAAATCCGGGCGCTAAGATTTATTATGCAACGACAAAGGGACGGCACGTGTATTCCGATGTGTCCTATGAGCCGGACTGTTTTATCATGTTCGGAAAGGAGAGTGCGGGAATCCCGGAGGAGATTTTAAAAGACAATCCGGATACCTGTGTGCGCATCCCGATGATCGGTGAGACGCGCTCCTTAAATCTGTCCAATTCGGTGGCAATTGTGCTCTATGAGGCAT
>CAVCFM010000027.1:0-4391 GCA_963601305.1 bacterium
TGAGTGGGGTATGCACATACACGAAATCTCTCTCCTGGAAAAATTTGTGGATCGCATAAGCGATCAGGGAACGCACACGGAACACTGCCTCAAATGTATTGGTTCTCGGTCTCAAATGAGATATTGTTCTAAGATATTCAAAGCTGTGCTTTTTCTTCTGCAGCGGGTAATCCGGTGTGGACTGTCCCTCCACGATAATCTCTGCTGCCTGGAGCTCAAACGGCTGTTTCATGCCAGGTGTTGCCACCATTTTACCGGTAACGATAATGGCTGCTCCCACATTTAACTTCTCTACCTCTGCAAAGTTCGGTAATACGTCCGAGTACACAATCTGTACCGGCTCAAAAAAAGTACCATCGTTCACTACGATAAATCCAAAGTTTTTCGATCCACGGATACTTCTGACCCAGCCGCCGATTGTCACGGTCTGGTCAACGTAATCCTCCTGTTTGCGAAACAAATCCCTTACATTTACCAAATCCATAATTCTTCCTCCTGCTTTTATATCCGGCTTACAATACCGGTATTTTTATTCGTTCTCACTAACTGTAGATTTATTCAGCCGCTTCTGTCTCTGCAACTGCCTCTGTGCCCTCGACAGCCTCCTCGGTAGACTCGATCTCCTCGGTAGACTCGGTCTCCTCAGTTGCCTCCTCTACAGTCACAACTGCGGTCTCAAGCACCTTATCTAATGCCTGGTCACAGAGATAATACATGCGGTAGATCTTCTCACCGTAAGCTGCATCACCATAGCCGTACACCTGATACATTGCCTCCTCAGAAGCATAGCCGTTATTGCTCAGTGCCTGCTGTACATAGTCAGCGTACTCATCCTCATCGATGGTGATACCGAGCTCATCTGCGATGGTCTGCATGATAAACTCGATGCGGATGGTCTTCTCCATTCCGGAATTCCACTGTTCTTCCGCTTCCTCGAGGGTTGCTCCGCTGTAATAAGTGCTGATCGTATCCTCTAACTTGGACTCATCGCCGCCACAGTACTGGTCAACAAAAGAGTAACGGTAATCATCCACTCTCGCCTGTAAATAATCCTCCGGAACATCTACGGTACAGTTGTCGATCAGATAATTCTGAACTGCGGTGTAAGTGTCATAGCTTTTACTGTACTCTGCATTTGACTCTAACATGGTACGGATCTTCTCTACCAGTTCGTCCACTGTATTGACACTCAGGCTTTCAGAAAAATTATCTGCCACAAACGCATCGTCTACCTCCTCAAAAGGTACTTCCTTCTGAATGGAATTCACGGTAAATGTAAATACCACTGCCTTGCCTGCAAGGTCTGTATTGCTGTAATCATCCGGGAAAGTCACGTCACAGTCGATCACATCGCCGACTGATGCTCCCTTTAATCCCTCTGTAAATCCATCGATATAGCTGCTGCCGGAAGCGGAAGCATTGGCATAGACATCAATGTTCTGGTCTTCTGCACTTCCTCCGTCAAATGCCTCTCCGTCTAACTTGCCGACATAGTCCACATTCACAATGTCGCCCTCTTCCACGGTAGTCTTCGTATCGTCTGCCACATAGAACGGGCCGCTCTGGGTATACCAGTTCTCGTAATAACTCAAGACATCCTCGTCATTGACCTCATAGTCGCCGGTGATCGTAACCGGAATTGCACTGTAATCGCAGAGTGTTGTATAGTCTGTCGGATTCAGATCATACAGACTTCCCTCCGGTATAAATGCCTCCTCTGTACTCTCTGTCGCGCTCTCTACAGCCTCGGTCGTATCTGCCGTATCCTTCTTGTCTCCGCATGCCGCAATGGATAGTCCCATCGCGCCGCAGAGTAATAATGCTACTACTCTCTTTTTCATATTCTAATATTACCTTTCTATTCCCTCTTAGACATTTCGTCGTCTAACTTTACTAACATACCACAATTCCCCAAAAAATAAAAGCCAATCCACCAAAGTTTCATAAATGTTTTAAATAGTTCATTGCTTTTTTATCTAATCAATGCTAGAATAATTAAGCAATTTGTTTTCAGGGAGGATGTTTAGCATGAGCACATTTACCATCGTGTTATTAGTGATTTTAGCAGTATTAGTCATCGGATTGATTGTTTTATATTTTCTTGGCAAAAAGGCCCAGAAGAAAAAAGACGAGCAGGATGCACAGCTTGCAGCTAACGCTCAGACAGTTACCATGTTGATCATTGATAAGAAGCGGCTTCGCATTAAGGATTCCGGTCTTCCTCAGGTTGTCATCGACCAGACTCCTAAGATGATGCGTCGTTCCAAGCTTCCGATCGTCAAAGCAAAAGTTGGTCCTAAGGTAATGTCTCTGATCGCGGATGAGTCTGTTTATGATCTGATCCCGCTTAAAAAGGAAGTCAAAGCTACCGTCAGCGGCATCTACATCACCAAAGTTACCGGTGTGAGAGGTCCTCTTGAGAAGCCGGAAGGCAAAAAGAGCTGGCGCGCAAGATTAAAGGACAAGGCTGACAAAGCTCAGGCAGAGTTAAATGCCGAGAAGAACTCCGGCAAGAAATCCAAAAAATAAGCCAAATAAAACCCTTTGGATTCCAGTATTTATCTGGTCCAAAGGGTTTCTTTTTGTCCAAAAACACATTATGAAAGATGAAATTCGCTCCCATCCTTTGACTGCACTTTCATAACGATCGTACAATCCGCCAGGTGCTCATAATTTACTTCCAGCGCATAATCCACTTTCACCTGCATCTGGTGTTCGGATTCCTCCACGTCTATTTTCGTCGCATAGGTGCCGACCAAAAGGCTTCCGTAAGGCGTGTAATAGTAAGTGACGTTCTTTTTATTTTCCTCAAACATCATATGCACATTGGAGACGCCACGCTTTGTGATATCGAGCATATTGTCATTCAATTTGATGATATTTTTCGTCTTTTCCGTGAAGCCTTCCATCACTTCATCGTAAATAATATAATGTTTGCCGTTCTTTTTATAATAGGTCGCCGATGTGATCACCTCGAGCGTATCATCTTTTTCGTCCTCAGTTACCTGCAGTCCGCGAATGGACACCAACACTTCTTTTGTCATATTTTATCCTCCATATCTGCATTATACGGAGATTTTATGTCCTGTCAATACGAATACAGCTCATTCAAAAAAGTCAGATACCGAAACTGCACCTGATAATCCCCCTCAGAAAACACCTTGCGGTACTCTTCCTCGGAGAGCACCTGCCGCAGGGATTCCTCCGCCTCCGTATCCACCACCTCATAGACACTCCCGGCAAAGCACATATTCGGGTACATCACGCACCACCAGTTGTGCCCCTCTCCCTCGCCGATGATCACCTCAAGCGCCTCATAATTTCCCGCCGGAAATGTGTAATCCCCGTATGTTTTTACCGGAAAATCCACCTGTGCAAGGCTCGCGGTGACGCTGTAGTCATAGCCCGCATCCGCGATGACCCGCTCTGCCACAGTCACGACCTCGCCGAGGGACTCCTCGATTTTATCCTCGCAGGCTGCCTTGTCCAAAACTCCCGCAAGCTGCCCGCCTATCAGGCTGCCCACCGCATCGCGCACCGCAAGTTTTAACTGCTGGTCCTCCTCGCTGTCACTGTTGGCACGCACATGAAATCGCACGATCTTTTCTGCGATCTCCTGCTGCAATTGTCTCTGCCTGCCGTATTGCATCCCTAAGACTGCACCAAGAAGCACTGCTGCCCCAAGTAATATGTATGACACTTTTTTTCTGTTTTTCATCCTGCTCTCCATTCCGGCATCTGTATGCCCTTTTCTCTTCTGCTTACATCCTTCCCCCTTTTCTCAGATTTATACAAAAAAATGCTCTGGACAAGCATGCGATATAGATTACATTATTTGTCCAAAGCCCATACCATATACCATTATTCAATCCACCCAGGTCACGTGCAACTGATAGCTGATTTTTGCATCTGTCTCGTACTCATCCGCCAGTTTCCGGTAATACACATAGCCCTCCCGGTCCGTGCCTCCGAGTTTGCGATAGCTGTTTGTGAGATCAATCTGTTTTTCTTCCAAAACAGTCTGTGCGATGTCGTTCATGTAGGTGGCTATTTCTGCCTCTAAGGCGTTCTTAGATAAATTGCCAGACCCGCTTACCACGGTACCCTCACAGAAGACTTCCACCGTGATATCCGTCGTCTCACCCACGGACACACTGATGCGGTTTTTTGCATTTTTTAATTCCACCACCGTGTTATCTTTCACCGCAAGCAGATAGGAGTCCAGGTGATTTCCGGTAAAAAATGAAAGCATCGCCTCCTCTTGTTCGATCAGCCCGGCTGCCGTTCCCCGCCTCCAGACATAATACGCCTCCACGGCGGGCTTTCCCTCCTCCACGGTGACGTATGGAAGCAACAGCGTCTCCTGCGTATTCCACTGCTCCTGATACAGC
>CAVCFM010000028.1:0-5773 GCA_963601305.1 bacterium
GTCTGTGTACCGTCCTTCATAACTACTTTTAATAAGATTGGTGTCAGCAATGTTGTAACGATTACCACCAATACGATCGGTGCAAAAAGCACATCGTCTAACATGCCACATGCATAACCCTTCTGAGCTACGATCAACGCAACCTCACCACGGGATACCATACCGATACCAACCTGTAATGCCTCTTTTGCGTTGCATCCGCATGCCTTGGCACCGAGTCCGCATCCGACAACCTTTGTCAGAATTGCAATAATCAACAATACAACAGAGAAAATCCAGATGCTTGCATTCATTCCGCCTAATGTTACTTTCAAACCTACGCTTGCGAAGAACACCGGTGAGAAGATCAGGTAAGAAGGGATCTCACAACGTCTTGCCACATAAGGTCCAACCTTTAAGGAGCAGAGCATCAATCCTGCGAAATATGCACCTGTGATATCTGCGATTCCGAAGAACTCCTCGGATACATAAGCAAGGATCAGACAGAATGCTACGCTTAAGATTACGACTCTTCGCTTCTCATCCTGCATCTCAACAAAACGTCTGCATTTCATCAGCAGGAAGGTAAGTACGAAGATAAGGATGAAGTATACCACGATCTTAAGAATCACAGATCCTAAGCTGACGCTGGTATCTTTTAAGCTTGTTACAATTGTGAGCACGATAATACCCATAATATCATCGATAACGGCTGCACCAAGGATTGTCGTACCGACTTTTCCTTTTAACTTGCCCATCTCACGCAAAGTCTCAACCGTAATACTTACGGATGTTGCCGTCAGCACAACACCGACAAAGATGGATTTCAGTACCTCTGAATAATCACTTAAATCTGCATGGAAGAAAAGTGCATATCCTGCAAATCCGCCTATTAAAGGAACTACAACACCAATCAGCGCTGTCACAAAAGACGCAACACCATTTTTCTTTAATTCACTAAGATCCGTCTCAAGACCGGCATTAAACATCAGAAGGATAACACCAAGTTCAGCCATCTCCTCCAGGAATACACCCGTCTGACCATCCAGCGTGATCATTCCCAGACAGGAAGGTCCTAAGATGACACCTGCAAGCAGCGCACCTACTACTGCCGGCATGTGAATACGTCTGGAAAAAAGCCCAAGTACCTTAGTAGAAATAAGTATAATTGCCAAAAACAATAAAAATGAATACGATTCCATAAATCCTACTCCCTTTCTTTAACAATTAATATTGATTTTTTATAGCATTGCTATTTTACATCTTTATTTTAGAAATTGTAATTGACGTTTTAGTCGAAATCCATCCGCAAAAAGCGCTTCCTTTTGGTACTTTTTCCTACAATGAAAGAACACCCCATTGCGGGGTGTTCTCAGACTGTAGACAAAGCAGCACTTGATTTAACACTCAAGTGCTGTTTTTCTATAAAGTGCCTCGTTATCACACATATTTTTGAAAAGGATACAAAAACAGCGTTCTTTGAGTGTTCTCTTGTGAAGCATTTCTGCCAGTTTTTTCAGATTCATGCACGTAAATGTAAGCCCGACTTTTAATTCCATTCGAGCTTTTCCTTTCATCTGCGTATAACGAAATCCATGGTTCTCTTTTGCTGTTCCAAATATCCGCTCTATTGTTTCTTTCCTTTGGTCATACAATTCTTTCACGCCTATCGTATGACGGATATCTTCACATCGTTCCATATAAGGTTCCCAGATATGACGCATAACTACTTTTATATGTTCTTTGCTCTCTGTGCATTGAAATAAATACGGACAATCCGCACACACTTTTCCGCAACTTTTGTATTCCCGGTAACCATCTCGATTGGTTGTGCTATAACTCAGCACCTGATTGTTAGGACAGATATAACAATCATTATATTCATCATAGGCATACTCATATTTTTTGAAAAACCCGTCTTTGGTCATGGGGCGTTTGTATGGGAAAACAGGCATTACATTATCATCTAACAGCAGTTTTGCAATAGCAGGTGTTTTATATCCGGCATCTGCGATTATTGCATCAAGGTCTGTTTTATCCAGCTTATCGTACAGTCCCTTAAATGTACGACTGTCATGCTGATTCCCAGGGTTTACAGTGTATCCAAGAATCCATCCATGCTTATCACAGGCAGTCTCTATTGCATAGGCAAAAACATGCTTATGCTCACCTTTACGAAACCATCCACTGTCTGGATCTGTTGTACTGCATTTGATTTCTTTTTCAGTTTTAGTTGTTCTCGAAATATCAGATGAATGACCATCATCTCCACCGGAGCCAGCATTTTTATCATCGTCATCCGATTTATCCTTAAGGGGTTTCTTGCCATGATTTTTTCGGTCTTCATTGATTTCTTGTTTTAACAGTTCTTCGTAAAAAAGTGTTTCTTCCTTTGCAACACGTTTGCGCATTTTTTTATTATTTGCGCACGCTTTTACATGAGTTGCATCAACAAAAACTTCTGTTGGGTCTACCAAATGAAACTTATAACATTCCTCTAAGATATGTGAAAAAATCTGTTCAAACAGGTCTGTATTTTCAAAACGTCTTGAATAGTTTTTACCAAATGTAGAAAAGTGCGGTACTTTATCGGTCATATCTAAGCCGATAAACCAGCGATAAGCAACGTTAACTTCGATGTCTTTTATGGTCTGTCGCATGCTTTTGATGCCATATAGGTATTGGATAAGCGGGATTTTTATAAGCATAACCGGATCAATACTTGGACGTCCCCAGACTTGAGAATAGGTATCTTCCACAAGATCATAAATAAAGTTCCAATCAATTGCTTTATCAATCAATCG
Source organism: bacterium (assembly GCA_963601305.1). Lineage (GTDB taxonomy): Bacteria > Bacillota > Clostridia > Lachnospirales > Lachnospiraceae > Roseburia. Next base: position 2,784 of record CAVCFM010000028.1, read on the forward strand.
GAGCAGATGATCATCAGGAACCATGTCGTCCATACAAAACATTTGAAGTTGATCTCGCTTTTTATCTGCATTCTTAGTCATCATAAGCATTTACCACCTTATTTTGATACAATAATTATATCAAAAAGGGAACGCAAAGTCAGTAAAACCAAGCCTTTAAATGCCTATTTATACAGAAAAATCCGCGGCGCATGCCGCGGACTTTGTCTACAGTCTGAGAACACCCCATTGCGGGGTGTTCTTTCGAGGAGTTTAGTTATGAAAATGTTAATCTATATAAAGGAAATTTCATCGAAAGTTTTGTTCCTTTCGATGATGTTAGTATACGAAAGATTTGTGACAAAAGTATGTCTGATTTCGAAAAGAATTCTAAAAAGAGTGAGGTTTTTGTTTAGATTTCTTTAATATTTTTCTAAAAGCATCCGCTCTAACGCCACTGTTTCCGGGCTTTTGCTGCTGCTTAGGAGTGTGACCGTTCCCTTGGTATCCGACTCACTCAAAAGTCCACATTCCACCAATCTGCGCTTCGTCTCCCTTGCCGTGCCCGCTCCTCCGTCAAAAACAAGCACCTGCTCTCCCAGCACTTTCTGGACCATTTTCCGCACAAATGGATAATGCGTGCAGCCAAGCACCACACAATCCACGCATTCCTTCTGATAATCCGCAAACAGGCTGCGTAAAAACTGCTCCAACGCTTCGCTGGAAAGTTCTCCGCGCTCCACATACTCCACCAGTCCCGGTGCCGGAAGCGGTACGATATCCGCCTGCGGCTCATAGCGTTCCATCAGACACTTAAACTTCTCCTCCCGCAGCGTCATCGGAGTTGCCATCACCAGAACCCTCGGATGCTCCTTTGCCAATACCGCCGGTTTTAGCGCCGGTTCAATGCCGATCACCGGCATATCTGCATATTTCTCCCGCAGCAGCCCTACCGCTGCGCTGGTCGCCGTATTGCAGGCAACCACCAGCGCTTTTACGCCTCTATCCACCAGAAGTGACGCGTCAGCCATCGTGAGCCTTTGTACTTCCTCCAGTGACTTTGTCCCATAGGGTGCATGTTTGGAATCGCCATAAAAAATATAATTTTCCTGCGGCATCAATGCCACCAGTTCCCGAAGGACACTGATCCCGCCCACGCCGGAATCAAATACGCCAATCGGGCTTTTTGTGTTACTCATCTTTTACATTTCCTCCCAGACTGCCCGGCTTCCCGCATCATCCCGCGTCACCACCAGTCTGTTTTCTATCTGTTCTTTTAGTTCGGTCACATGTGAGATAATTCCCACCAGCCGTTCTTTGCCCGCCAGATTCTGCAATACTGCAATTGCCTGGCGTCTCGCCTGCTCATCTAAGGAACCGAAGCCCTCGTCGATAAACATCATATCTAAGTGAACCGCACCGGCTTTTCGGATTGCGACATCCGACATTCCAAGCGCCATCGCAAGCGCCGCCAAAAAGGACTCTCCGCCGGAGAGTGTCCGGATATCCCGCTCACTGTCCGTCACCAGACTGTACACGGATAAGTCAAGTCCCTCATTTGACTTGCGTCCGCTGCTCGCGGTCTCCTTCAACTTTAGGATATACTGATGGCCGCTCATCGTCAATAGGCGTTTGTTCGCCTCATATATCATTTCCTTAAAATACTGGCGCTGCACATAAGTCTCAAAATCAATTTTGGCAGACCCGCTCAGCCGTCCGTTTGCCGTCCGGTAAAGGCTCTTGATGACGGCGTCCTTCTCTAGGAGTTCCTGCCGCTCCTTCACGTAGTGCTTACAATTTTGAAGAACCGACGCATCCGTCTCATGTGCCACATGGAGTGCGAGATGCTCCTTTGTAAGTTTTTTATTCTCTTGCATGAGGGTCTCGATCTTTTCCCGGATTTCGGTCGTATCCACCGGCTCCTTGCCAGCTAACGCCTTTGTAAATGCGCTAAGCTCTCCCTCGTTCTTCTGGCAGCACTCGCGATAACGCTCTGACGTTTCCGCAAGCTCTTCGCATTTTCCTTCCGGTAAAAATGCACTGCGGTACGCCTCCTCATCGGCAAACCCGTTTTCCCGGATACTGCCTCGAAACGCGTTTTCCGCCGACTCATATTCCACCGCAAGCTCCGCAACCTTCTCACGCTCTCCCTTTAGAAGTCCTTGTTTTGTATGAAGCTCTTCTTTTAACGATGCAAGCTTCTGCTGCATCGCTTCCAGTTCCTGCCTGCACCGGTTCTGCTCTTTTTCCAACTCCCTGATCCGGGCTTTCGCGTCCTCCTCCGTCGCATAGACAAGCCCCTCTGCGATGCGCGCACACTCGCGCTCTGCCTCTGTCACACTCTGTCTGCACTGCGCAACCTGTTCTCTTGTGACATCCGCACTGCCGCTGCCACGAAACTCCTGGTACCGCTCCATCATTTCAGTCAGTTCTTCGCGCGTCGCCTGCTTGATCCCGGCTGTTTCCGACAGAAGTGCCTGCTTGATCTCAGTCGTTTCCGAAAGAAATGCCTGCTGCATCTGCTCCGTCTTCCGCTCACATGTGAGGTACTGTTCCCGCCTCTGCTCAAACAGTTTTCCTGCTTTTTCTCTCACCTCTTCCGCTTTCGCGCGCTGCTCTTTTGCCTGCCCAAGCTGCTTTTCGTCGACTGCCTCCGCAGACAGTTCTGCCGGCTTTGGGTGATGCAGGGAACCGCATACCGGGCACGGCTCCTCCTCTTTTAATCTCTGCGCTAAGATTCCCGCCTGTTCCGCCAGATAACAGTCATACATCCTGTCATAATCCGCGCCCGCCTCTTTTGCCTTTGCAGCCGCCATATCCCAGCTTGTCCGCGCATCCTCGGTCTGCTTTTTCAGCCGTTCCATCTCATCCATGGATGCAAGCAACTCCTCTGCCCTGCGGTATAAGCTAGAGTAAAACGCTTCCTCCAGGGCAGCGAGCTGGCTTTTTGCCTCTTTCTCCTGCCTTGCGGCATTGGCAAGTATTATATAGGAAGGAAGACTGTCCTCTAT
>CAVCFM010000029.1:0-8879 GCA_963601305.1 bacterium
CAGCATAACAGATGCCGCGCCGTCGTTTACTGCGCGGAATATGTCTGACACCTCGGCCCGTGTCGGCACAGGCTTTTGCTCCATAGACGCAAGCATCTGCGTCACTACCATGAATGGCTTTCCCGTCTGCCTGCACACATCCTCTATCTGTGCCTGAACCACCGGGAGATTCCAGAGCGGCATCGCATTACCCAGATCTCCCCGGGCGATCACAATCTCATCGCACCACGGCAACAGCTCCGGGAGCTGTTTTACCCCTGCCAGGTTCTCAATCTTGGCAAAAATCTGGATATCTTCCGCGCCCGCTTTTGTTAATTCCTCTTTTAATTTCTTTAAATCTTCCTGATTTCTTACAAACGGGAGCATTACCCCGGTAATTCCATGTTCTTTTGCCAGCGCAATGTTGCCCAAATCGCTCTCCGTGAGTGTAGGTGCGATAATCTCCACGCCGGGAACCGCGATACTCTTACCGCTTTTTAGCACACCGCCGCGCTTTACCCGGCACTCTGCGGTTCCAACGCTATTATTTTTTGCATCATAACTGGTCTGCAAGCGGAAAAATCCATCCACTTCCAACAAAATCTTGCCGTCATCCAGCAATATTTCGTTCCCTGCCTTCAGATGTTGCAGCACCAGCCCCGGAACCGGTATCTCGGTGGGGTCAAACAGGTTATTGCGCCCTTCTTCCACCAACGTCAGCATATCTCCGGCTTCCAGGCTCCGCTCCGTGCGCAGCGTTCCGATTCGGAGCTCCGGGCCGCGCAAGTCCATCAATATCTCCGGGATACTGTGCTCGTCAGCGCCCTGATGCTCCCCATGCACCTGTCTGTATGCCGCTCGGATTGCCTCTATCCAGTCTGCCGCCTCCGGCAAATTGGTATGGGACAGATTGATCCGGATCCCAGTCATTCCCATCTCATAAAAACGGACCAGCGTATCCGCATCACAGCAGGCTGGTCCAATTGTTCCGTATATTTTTGTATGTGTTGTATTCTTTGTGTTGACTGACATACGCACACGCTCCCCTTACAGCATCTTTTTCTTCCGTAAAAACCACAGTGTCAGGACACAGCTTAGCAACGTCAGCACGCAGATGATCAAAAATCCGTGCGGCGTATCGGAAAACGGCATCCATTTTTCATTCACATTCATTCCGTACAGGCCGGAGATCACAGTCGGTATCGCCATAACCACCGTGATGGAGGTCAGATATTTCATTACGTTGTTCAGGCGGTTGTCGATCACTGAGGACATCAGCTCTCTGGTTCCGTTGATGATATCACGGTAAATGGATGTCATCTCAATCGCCTGTCTGTTCTCGACGATCACATCATCGAGCAGTTCCTTGTCCTCCGGATACTGCTCCAATCGCTTGTATCGTGTCAGGCGATCCAACACCACGCTGTTGGCTCTAAGAGAGGTGGCAAAGTATACCAGTGTGGACTCTAACTCGTGCAGATCGATCAGATCCACATCCTCGGTCTTGTCGCCGATGCGCTCCTCGATCTCAGTTCTTCGCTTATCGATGATGCGCAGGTTCATCTGATACATTGCGGCAGTGCGGTACAAAATCTGATAGACAAAACGCAGTCTCTTTTTGGTGGAAAATTCTTTTACCCGGTTATTCACAAAATTCTTGAGCACCGGCGTATCCTCGGTGCACACGGTAACGATCACATCCTGCGTCAAAATGATGCCAAGCGGGATTGTCGTGTAGGAATTCTTCTCATGGCGCACTTCTGTGGTAGGAATATCCACAAGGATCAGCGTATAACCGTCTTCCAGTTCAATACGTGAGCTCTCCTCCTCATCCAGCGCTGCCTGCACATCGACAATATCGACATTGAGCGCCTCTGCGATCTCGGCACACTCCTGTCCGGTCGGGGCGATCAGCTGTACCCAGGTTCCGCCGGAAAGTCTGCTCTCCTCGTGTATGATCTGATTATCGGTCTTATAATATTTTACCATTGCAATATCCTCATTTCCCGGTATATCCGTTCCTGCTGATATTGTTCCGGGAATCTTTCTATTCTATTTGTCTCTCGTAAATAATCTGGTATGCATTCAGATTCAATGTCCTGCCAAACTTGACTCCGGCATGACGGATCTGCCCGCAATAGGCAAAACCAAACTTTTCGTGCAAATGGATGCTTGCTTCATTCTCGCTGGTGATCAAAGATATCACTGTCTCGATATCCTGACACTGTTTGGCAAATGACAATACTTCCCCCATGAGCGCCTGACCGATACCACGCCCTCGATGATCTTTGTGAATATAAATCGATATTTCAACTGCATGGTCAAATGCCTTGCGGTCACGGTAGCGGCTCAGCGACGCATAGCCCGCCACACATCCCGCTTCCTCATAGACATAAAGCACATAGCTTCCCTTATGCTCGGCAAACCATGCCCTGCGGTTGTCCATATCCTTAATTTCTGTATCAAATGTTGCTGTTGTATGCAATATGGCATCGTTGTATATCTCCATCAATGCCGGTATATCTTTTTCTTCTGCCCTGCGTATCATACGTTTCTCTGTCTGTTCTTTCTACAAAATCTCTTTTTATCATAGCACAAATAAAGACTTTGCACCATGCTAAATTTTTCCTTCCGGCAGCTGCACCAGAATTATCGCCGCAAACATCAGCACGCACCCGGATAATTCCCGCCCGGACATCGCCTGATGCAGGATCAGCCAGCCCGCGATCACCGAAACCACCGACTCTAAGCTTAGTATCAGCGATGCAACGGTGGGATTCAATCCGCGCTGTCCGATAATCTGCAAGGTATACCCCACACCGCAGGAAAAAACGCCCGCATACAAAACCGGAACCCATGCCTGCAAAATGGCTGCCATATCCGGCGACTCAAAAAGCAGCATGCAGACACCGGAGAGCACTGCGCAGACAAAAAACTGGATGCACGACATTTTTACCCCATCCGCCTTAGGTGAAAAATGATCGATCACCAGGATATGTACCGAAAAAGCCAATGCGCACGCCAGTACCAGGATATCGCCTTTTTGCAGGGAAAATCCGCCGTCCGTCATGCAGAGGAAATAGAGTCCCACGACCGCGAGCAGGACTGCGATCCACACCCTTGCTCCCACCTTTTTCTCAAGGAAAATGCCGCCCACTGGAACGAGCACAATGTACATTGCCGTGATAAAACCAGCTTTTCCTACCGTTGTATACATAATACCAATCTGCTGTAAGGAACTTGCCACAAATAAAAGGACTCCACAGCATAGACCGCCGATTGCAGTCGCCCGCTTATCTTCCACTATATTTTTTTCCGAGGTTCTGATTTTTTTCAATAACGCAATACAGGGCAGTAACACGACTGCCCCAATCAGGTTGCGGACCGCATTAAACGTAAACGGTCCGATATATTCCATTCCAACGCTCTGCGCCACAAATGCCACGCCCCAGATTGTGGCGGTCAAAAGAAGCAGCGCAGACTGTCTTAATGTAAACTTATTCATATTATTTTAAAACACTCTTTAAAAATTGCCGCGCCTCCGGTGTCTTCGGATTCGTGAAAATTTCTTCCGGTGTCCCCTCCTCAAGTATTTTTCCATGTGCCATAAACACAACTTTATCGGCGACCTCTCTGGCGAACCCCATCTCATGGGTCACACACAGCATCGTCATCCCCTGATTTGCCAAATCTTTCATGACATTCAAAACCTCACCAACAAGTTCCGGGTCTAACGCAGACGTAGGTTCGTCAAACAACATCACTTTCGGCTCCATGGCAAGCGCCCTCGCGATCGCTACACGCTGCTGCTGTCCGCCAGAAAGTCTCGCCGGATATTCGTCTAATTTATCTGCAAGCCCTACCCTCGCGATCAGTTCCTTTGCCAACGCCTCCGCCCGCAACTTGTCCATTTTTTTGACATTCACCGGCGCTAACATGACATTCTCCAGCACAGTCTTGTGTGGGAACAGATTAAACCGCTGAAATACCATTCCCATCTCAAGCAGAAGCTGCTTTTGCTTTTTTGCCTCCATCTTGGAGACCGTCTTATCATTTTCCCGATGGTAAAAAAGTTCATCATCCACATAGATGATACCGCTTGTAATCTTCTCAAGTCTGTTTAGCGACCGCAGAAAAGTGGATTTCCCGGCACCGGATGGACCGATGATCACCACCACTTCCCCCGGTTCCACGGTCAGATTAATATCCTTTAACACCTCAAGCTCGCCGAACGTTTTCGCCAGATGTTCTGTCCGTATCATTGACATTTTCTATTCCTCCTTACTACTCATAGCGTGAAAACTTTTGTTCCAGCCTGTGGAAAATAAATTCGAAAAATGCGGTCATGATCAGGTAAATGACCATTGCCGGAATGTAGACTAGCGCCGTTCCCGTGGAGGACGAAATCGCCCTCGTCACTTTCGTCAGATCCGACAGTGCAATGATGGACACCAGCGAGGCATCCTTTAACACCATGATAAATTCATTTGCCACCGGAGGAATCAGCCTTCGGACGGACTGTGGAAATATGACAAGACGCATGGTCTGGGCCTTGCCAAACCCAAGCGCCTTGGCGGCTTCAAACTGGCCTTTGTCGATAGACTGGATTGCTGCACGGATAATCTCCGAACAGTATGCCGCACTGTTTAAAGAAAATGCAAAAAACGCTGCAAAAAATCGGTTGTTGATCGTCAGTGCCGGATGAATCTGTGGCAGTGCATAATAGATGAAATACAACTGCATCAACAGCGGTGTTCCGCGGAAAAAGAAAATATAGGCACTGCAGAGTTTGCTCAAAACCTTGTGTTTTGACATCTTTCCCAATGCCAAAAAGACGCTTAAAAATAATCCCATGGATACCGCACACAACGTGAGCAGTATTGTCGTCTTTGCTCCGTCGAGTAATTGCGGAATCCAGCTAATCATCTGTGATAACATATCGGTATCCCCTTAATTATATAATTAAAACTCGTTTTCGGCAACTTCTGCCATTCTCTCATGTCTACTCTTCTCTCACATCCGTTACCAGATCTGTGCCAAAGTGTTTGTCTGAGAGTGTTTTAAGCGTTCCGTCTTTGTAAAGTGCATCCAGCGCTTCCTCGATCTTCTCAGTCAATGCATCGTTGCCCTTCTTCATGCAAATGCTGATTGGCTCGAGCTCGTCATTTTCCCACACAGTTTGATAAGCTGCTGCATCCTCGCCCAGATAATATGCAGCCACGACACTGTCTGTAAATACAGAATCGGTACGACCAGCTTTCAGTTCATCAAAACAGTTGATGACCTTATCGTACTGAAGAAGTTCCACACCGTACTCTGCGCCGTGTTCCTTCATATAATCATCCGCGGTCGTCTCTCCCTGCACAGCTGTGGTATGTCCGTTTAACGTCTCCAATGAATCAATCTCTGAATCCTGTGGAACGATGAGCACCGTATGATTTGATACATACGGAGTCGACATGTTAAACTGCTCCTCGCGCTCGTCTGTCAGACTGACGCATGAAATAATGCAGTCGTATTTATCCGTCTCTACACCTGCAAAAATACCGTCCCACGCAGTGTCCACATACTCGACTTCCAATCCCAGATAATCCGCAATCGCTGCCGCCACGTCCACATCAAATCCTATCGGCGTCGTTCCGTCCGCATCATAATATTCCATTGGAGGATAACCAATCTCCATACCCACCATCAGCACACCATCTTTTACTGTGTAGCTTGTGTCTGCCACGTTACTTTCTGCCGCAGCCTCCGTTCCGGCTGAAGTCTTATCTGCTGCCTCTGCTGCCGGAGCATCCGCCGTTTTCTCTGCTTCGCTCCCACCGCAGGCTGCCACCTGTGCTGCCATCACCACTGTCAAAAATAGTGCCATCGCTCTCTTTTTCATACCGTTTCCTCCTCAAATAAATCGTAATAAACAAAAAGAGGCGGTCACTAATGACCACCTCGTCTTGTATGATAAGTTAGCACTCTCATCCTGCAATTGCAAGACTGTTTTATTTTTTTGTGACATTTTACCTGATTATTGTATATTTATACATCACTTTTCATGCTTTTGACAAGAACGAAAATATCTGACTCATTGTTTATTCCCCTTGCCATTAGTCTGCTTTCCGCATCATCTCTACAATATCCGTTGCATCCGTCAGTTTTTCCCGATATATCTCTGACAGGCGCTTGATTTCTTCCTGCTCATCTGCACTTGAGAGGTCGTAGAGCCCTACAATGTGAAATCCTGCTGCTTTTGCTGTCTTAATCGCATACAAGGCATCCTCAAATACCCATGTCTCCTCCGGCTTTGTTCCAAGACATTCCGCCGCTGCATGATAAATGTCCGGCTCCCGCTTGCCCTTTCCGATCTCCGAGCAGGTGAACACGCCTTTGAAAAAATGAGCGAGCCCGGTGCGCTGCAATGCCACTTCCACCATTCTCCGGTCAGTGGACGTCGCCACCACCATCGGAATCCCGGCAGCCTCCAATCTTTCCAGAAAAGCGACCACGCCTTCCTTCGGCATCACTTCTTTTTCGTAAGCGCCGTACACAATGTCGTTCACCGCATTGACGAGGGTATCAATATCCTCTGTCAGATGATATTTTTCTTTTACATAGGCAGCTCCCTGCTGCATACTCATCGTAAAAAGAACTTCGCTGAGACGTTCCTCCACCTCGATCCCCTTACTTTGCAGATAACGCTCACTGGCATGCTCCCACACCGGCATAGAGTCAAGAAGCGTTCCATCCATATCAAAAATCGCACCTTTTATCACGTTTGTTTTCCATCCCTTCACTTATCTTTTCATTTTTTAGAAAATAGTTACTTGTTTTTAAGATATTCTTCACTTTACAGACAATCTTTTGTCACATTTTCCCTGTAATATAAAACCATCGAAAGGAGCTGTTGAGTTTTGATTTAGACAGGGTTCTGTCAGCTCCGCCAAAAAACTCTCCCGACCGGCATCTCCGGCGGGTTTCCATAAATTACCTACCAAAAGGGACTTTAGAAAATATCATGGCATTTTCTAAGGTCCCTTGCCTTTTATGAGCGCCACTTCTTTTCGGGAATTTTTTTCTCCTTCAGGCGCTTTTTTACCACATCCCGGAACAGCGTATAGAGCACCGAACACAACGGAATAAACAAAAGGATTCCCATAATTCCGAACATATTGCCACCCACTGTCACCGCAACTAACACCCAGATAGACGGCAGTCCCACGGAACCGCCCACCACATGCGGATAGATGAGATTCCCTTCAATCTGCTGCAACACCAGAAACAGCACCAGAAACCACAATGCCTGGATCGGATTAACCATGACGATCAATAACATTCCCACTGCGCACACGATAAATGCACCCACCAGCGGAACAAGCGCCGTCAGCGCGATCACGATACCCGTCAGCATCGCATACGGCATCCGAAGGATTGTCATCGAAATTACAAATAATGTTCCCAAAATCACTGCCTCTAAGCACTGTCCTGACAGGAAGTTGGAAAACACCTGATGAGACAACGTCCCGACGCTAAGAATTTTCTCAGTCACCTTCTCCGGCAAAAATGCATATAAAATCTGCTTGGTCTGCCCGAGAAGCTTCTCCTTCTGAAACAACACGTAGATGGAGAAGATAAATCCTATCACAAAGGTGGTCACAGCGCTGACAATCCCGGAAAACAATCCCACGCCGGAATTTAAGAGTCCGGTGGCGATCCCCTGCACCAGATTTACCGCGGTCTGAGACAGAGATTGCCAGTCAACGTTCATCTCGCTCACAAACGGCTCCAACGCCGGCCACTGGTCTCCGAGACTTCCCATCCACTTTTGCATCTGCTCAAACGCCACCGGTATCTGTTCCACCAGAAGTGTGATCGTATTCCCCAGTTCCGGGATCACCACCACAAGCGCCAGCGCAAACACACCGATCACACATAATAATGTCAGCAGATATGCCACCGGTCTGCGCAATTTTGCCAGCTTTTTATTTTTCGGGAACAGATGCTTTTCAATCGCCCGCATCGGCACATTGATGATAAACGCAATCGCCCCACCCAATACAAACGGCAGCAAGATACTCCAGATAGCCCCCAGAACGCCTAAGACTACATCCAGATGCTCCAGTCCACAATACAGGATAATTCCAAACGCGATGAGTTGCATCAGATGACGCTTTGTCTGTCTCGATAATTCCATAAATTCTCCTTTTCCAATTCATATATGGGCACTACACCCCGAGTACCAGGCACAACAGATAGAGCAACAGCAGATGCACCGGATAAAACAGATAGAAAAAGTATTTGATATTCCATCCTCTTTTTCCATTGTAAAGTCCAATCGGGATAAATGCAAGCAATGCCGGCAGCTCCCACCAGAAGAACGCCAGACAGCCCGCAACAATCTGTGCCAGACGGTTGTGACGGAAGATGTAAAAAACAAGGATGACCATCACGCCAAGTGCGCCATAGTCCGTCCGCAAAAATTCTGCCGCCCCCATGCCAAGAAGCGTCACCGCTGCCCGCAAAAGTGCAGCAATCACTCCGCTCATCGGCCGCGGCGGTGCTGCTGCCGTGTGCTGTTCGACCGCGTCCAGTCCCATGATCGTAAGCAGTCCGATTAACAGTGTGAAAAACACATTCTGATAACTGAATTCCAGTATTTTTCCTTTAAAAAGAAGATCAAACGGGATCTCCGATATCAGCGCAAATATTCCCAGCCGCAGGGCATATTTTTTCCGGTCTCTCGTATAAGTAAATCCTTCGATCAAGAGGAAACAGAAAATCGGAAATGCGATCCGCCCGATCCCACGCATGATGGAATAGATCTGATACAGGTTCTCATAGCCCGGCATATACAGATACCGTGCCAGCACCCCTGCCGCCAGATGGTCGATAAACATCGTGATAATTGC